>JBFIEP010000086.1:0-8131 GCA_041603335.1 Elusimicrobiota bacterium
CGGACCTCGGAGGTAACACCCTCCAATTCCTTACGCATCTCTTCACAGTTCTTCTTGGGTTCGATGCGCGAGAGCAACTCCTGGAGCGCGGCGGCACCGATACCGATTTTCAGCTTCGTGCCGTACTCAGCCCGAGCTTTTTGCATCTCTTCTTCCGTCAAAAGATCGGTCGCCTTAAAAAGCGTGCGGCCGGCCTCGACAAGATCTTCAAGAACAACATACATCGCGTAGTACACGACGCGCTCAAGATCGGACGTGCGCATTCCTAGAAGGATGCCGATACGGGAAGGCGTCTTCTTAAGGAACCAAATATGCGCAACAGGAACGGCGAGCTCAATAGAACCCATGCGCTCACGGCGCACCTTGGATTCCGTAACCTCAACGCCGCAACGATCGCAGACGATGCCCTTGAACTTAACCCAACGGTATTTCCCGCAGGCACATTCAAAATCCCGGGCGGGGCCGAAAATCCTTTCGCAGAACAAACCATCGCGCTCAGGCTTAAGCGTTCGATAGTTAATCGTTTCCGGTTTTTTAACTTCACCAAAGGACCACTGGCGAATCAATTCCGGACCTGCAATCGAAACCTTGATCGAGTCAAAGTTCCGGAAGTCGAGAGTTGAATCCTTCTTCTTTTTCCGACCGCCTCCGAAGAGTTTGCGTTCGGCGAGTGCGATTTGATCGTTCATTGCAAAATCCCCTTACGCCTTCGCCGCTGCGGCGGGTTTTTTCGTCTCGACGGGCTTAGCATCTTTTCCCTGCAAGTTAAGAAGCTCCACATTCAGTCCGAGTGCCTGAAGTTCCTTAATAAGAACCTTGAATGATTCCGGAACCCCTGGAGGCTGCGGTGGGTCACCCTTAATAATGGCTTCATACATTTTGGTGCGGCCGACGACGTCATCAGACTTCACCGTTAGGAATTCCTGCAGTGCATACGCAGCGCCATAACCCTCGATCGCCCAAACTTCCATTTCTCCGAAGCGCTGGCCGCCGAACTGGGCCTTACCGCCAAGCGGCTGACGGGTAATGAGACTGTACGGGCCGGTTGAGCGGGCGTGAATCTTATCTTCGACAAGATGGATCAGCTTAAGAATGTACATGTAGCCGATTGAGACCTTCTCTTTAAACGCCTGCCCGGTTCGTCCGTCGAACAACGTGATCCGGCAATCATCCTCAGGAAGGTACTTGGCAGGAACGCCCTCATCACGCATCTTTTTCTTTGCCTTTTTGACAAGATCCATGATTTCGCTTTCCTTCGCGGAGTCAAAGACCGGGTTTACCGTTTGGACGCCAAGCGTCTGCGCGGCCCAACCCAGCATAACCTCAAGCAACTGACCGACGTTCATTCGGGAAGGAACACCGAGCGGGGAAAGAACCATGTCAAGCGGGGTTCCGTCGGGCATAAACGGCATATCCTCAACGGGGAGGATCTTCGCGATAATACCCTTGTTCCCGTGACGGCCGGCAACCTTATCACCCGCCTGCATTTTTCGCTTGGAGGCGATATAAACCTTAACGATCTTATTGACCGTAACAGGCATGTCGTCGCCCTGTTTAATATTTTCCTTGTCGCGGGCCGCGTCGTCGCGGAGCCGCTGCTCCATCAGCTTGAAGAAAACCTTCAGGCGCTCTTCTTCGTCTTTTTTCTTCGCACCCTTTTCGTCTTTAAGGGCGTCAGCCTGTTCCTTGCGGTATTCCTTCAGGGCGGCAAGAGAGGCGTTGAGGCGCGCGTCAACTTCATTCAGCCGCTTGCGCTCTTCGATCTTCGTCAGCTTTTCGCGGCGGACAAAGACGCGAACACCGATTACCTTCCCCGAGGTTCCCGGAGGAACTTTCAAGGAGGCGTCCTGAACATCTTCGGCCTTCTTGCCGAAAATAACTTTGAGCAATCGCTCTTCCGGCGTCAACTGCTGCTCTCCCTTCGGCGTCACCTTACCAACGAGAATGTCGCCGGGACGAATGACGGTCGAGGGAATCACAATACCGTTCTCATCGAGATACTCAAGAGCATCGGCGCCGACATTCGGGATGTCGCGGGTAATTTCTTCCGGCCCGAGCTTTGTGTCGCGAGCCTCGATCTGGTACTCAGAAATATGAATGGAGGTGAAAACATCTTCCTTCACAAGACGCTCTGAAATCAAAATGGCGTCTTCGAAGTTGTAGCCTTCCCACGGCATAAAGGCGACGAGAATGTTTTTACCGAGCGCGAGCTGTCCGTTCTTTGTAGCGGGACCGTCAGCGAGGGAATCTCCCTTCTTGACCATGTCGCCGGCACGAACCAGCGGAACCTGGTTAACGCAGGTGTCCTGGTTGGAGCGCTTGTACTTGCGGAGCTCGTAAAGATCAACATCCGTATTCTTTCCGCCTGCGGCGATGGCAATAATATCACCGGACGAATAAAGAACCTTACCCGAACGCTTCGCACGGATGCAGGCTCCCGAATCCTTGGCAACCCGCTCTTCGACACCGGTCGCCACGCATGGCGGATCGGTCAACAACAACGGAACGGCCTGTCGCTGCATGTTCGAACCCATGAGCGCACGGTTAGCGTCATCGTGCTCAAGGAAAGGAATCAAGGAAGCCGAAACAGAGACAACCTGCTGCGGCGAAACGTCCATATAATCGATATCCTTGGGCTCCGAGTTAGGGAAATCACCCATGTGCCGGCAAGCAACGAGATCCCCGGCAAAATTCTTGCCGTCCAGGGGCGCGTTTGCCTGAGCGACCATCTGGCCGTCTTCAATATCAGCAGCAAGATACTCGACAGTTCCGGTAAGCTTCCCGCCGCGAACCTGACGATACGGCGACTCAATGAGACCGTATTGGTTGATGCGGGCCATTGAGGCGAGCGTCGTGATCAGACCAATGTTCGGTCCTTCAGGCGTTTCAACCGGGCAAATACGGCCGTAGTGCGTATGATGAACGTCGCGAACCTCAAACCCCGCGCGTTTTCGGTTCAAACCACCGGGGCCGAGGGCCGAAAGACGCCGCTTATGGGTCAACTCGGCAAGCGGGTTGATTTGGTCCATAAACTGAGACAACTGCGAGGTTCCGAAGAACTTGCGCAAAATTCCGATCAACGGAGCCGTATTGAGAAGGCCGCGAGGCGTCAGGAGTGATTTATCCTGAACGCTCATACGGTCGCGAATCACGCGGGACATCTGCGCAAGACCGACGCGGATTTGGTTCTCAAGCAACTCACCAACACCGCGAACGCGGCGGTTGCCAAGATGATCGATATCATCAACCTGGACCTTAAAGCGCTTGCCCTTATACTCGGCAATTGTATCGCCGTTGTTGAGCAGGATGAGGTACTGCATTGTCACAATAAGATCCTCAACCATCAACGTGCGGCGGCGGTCGGAAGGCTCTTCAAATCGCAGGCCGTCGCGATTCTTCAGCCACGTGAACAAGGGGCCGAGCTTTTTGGCGATCTTATAGCGACCGACATTGGAGAGATCATACTTGCGGAGATTTTTGAAAAGAAGATTATCGAGATACTGCTCGGCCTGGCCGGGAACGATGAACTCCTGGCCGCGGAGCTTCTTGTAAATCTCCTGCTGGGCTTCCTTCGCGCTCTTGTAAGAATCTTTGCGAAGCGTTTCCCAGATGGTCGGATTCTGCTTATCCGGGGCACCGGCAATAAGACGGATTGTCTTAATCGTCTTCTCAACCATTCGCTTAATGGCTTCATGAGTAACGGGGTGCCGCGCTTCGAGAAGCACTTCGCCGGTGGACTTATCGACAACGTCTTCGGCGCAGATGCGGCGAAGCAAAACATCCGTGTTATCGACGGAGACCGGGACATCTTCACAGCGGAAGAAAATCTGAAGGAGCTCGGCATCGGACTCAACGCCGCAGGCCCGCAGGAACGCCGTGGCCGGGAATTTCTTTTTCCGGTCCACGCGAACAAAGAGGGCGTTATTAAGATCGAATTCAAACTCGACCCACGCCCCGCGGTAAGGAATAATCTTGGCGGAATAAAGCTTACGGCCAAGTCCGGAAATCTTTTTATCGGCATCTTCTTCAAAAACGATACCGGGAGAACGATGCAGCTGACTGACAACGACGCGCTCCGCACCGTTAATGCAGAACGAACCCGTTTGAGTCATCAGCGGGATGTCGCACATCACGACTTCCTGCTCGACGATCTGCTTCAACTTTCCCGAAGGCTGGCGCGACGAAAGGCGCAAAACAGCCTTTAGCGTCGTCGCGAAGGTTGCATCGTGGGCCTGCGCCTCTTCAAGGGTGGAATAACGAGTGGGTGAAAATTTGTACTTAACGAAATCCAAAACCATGCTGGCATCAGCAGATTCTATTGGAAATACATCCAGAAATGACGCCTGCAACCCCATGAGCTTGCGATCATTGGGGGAAACGCCCTCCTGGAGAAATCCAAGAAAAGAACGCTTCTGCATCTCCAAAAGATCAGGAAGTTCCTGAACCTGGGCGATCTTCGAGAAGTTAATTTGCTCCATGCGTTTTCCTCTAACTCGTGCCTGTTGAATTTCTATTTCTACTTATATTATCGCTTAAATTTGGTCCCCCGCCCTAGGCTATACGGCACCCGGGGCGGGGGTCCTTTGGATCGTTACTTCAGTTCGGCGGTCGCGCCGGCTGCCTGGAGCGTTTTTACCATCTCCTCGGCATCCTTCTTCGGAACGCCCGTTTTAACCGGCTTCGGGGCGCCCTCGACGAGGTCCTTGGCTTCTTTCAGGCCGAGACCGGTCAATTCGCGCACGCACTTGATGACCTGGATCTTCTTGTCGCCAGCGGCAGCGAGAACGACGTCAAAATCCGTCTTCTCCTCAGCAGCGGCTCCACCCGCGGCAGCTCCGCCGCCGGCAGGGGCTGCGGCTACAGCGGCAGCGGCCTTAACGTCGAACTTCTCCTCAACGGCCTTCACGAGCTCGGAAAGCTCAAGAACCGTCAGGTTTGAAATCGCTTCTACAATGTCTTCTTTTGTTTTTGTGGCCATCTTCTTATCTCCTTAGCGCAGCGGATATTTCCTTTATCCCGTTTCCCGGGTCTACGATTCTTCGGACTTCTTTTTTTCTTCTACGGCTTTCAAAACCAACAACAGGTCGCGGATCGGGGCCGCAAGAACCCAGGCGCCCTGAGCAACCGAGGAATAAAGTGCATTCGCGAGGTGACTGAGAAGCTCGGGCTTGGTGCCGATCTTCGAAAGCTCCTTCACTTGATCTCCACCGATCCATTTTCCACCCACGTAACCGGCACGGATGTCCAAGGCCTCGGCTTCTTTCTGCATGTCGACGAGAACTTTCGCGGGGGAAACCGGATCATCATCCTTCGCGATCAAAACGGCGTTGGGACCGCTCAGCAATCCCTCACCGGCGTCGACCTCATTAATCTCGATACCCGCTTCCTTCAAAGCATTAGCGAGCAATGAATTCTTCAAAACCGTGTACTTGCAATTCATGGGCGCGAGCTTCGTGCGGATGGAATCCATCTGCGTGAACTTCAAACCCTGGTAATGGGTGAAGAAAACGTGCTCTGCTTTCTTAAGCTCTTCGCCGAGTTCTTTCGCTTTTTCTTTTTTCTGATCTTTGGTCAGTTTCATCCTTTTTTCTCGCTTGCACCGAATCCGACCGTCAGGCCGGCGGCGTAATGTATGCCATTCACAAAATCAGCCTCGACAAAAAATCCCTCCGACTTGAAAAGCGGGAGGGAGAGGCCTACAAACGGCGTTAGCGTATTCTGCACGCCGCTCTGGCGGTCGCCGACGATAAGATCTTTTATGACAGCTCGCGTCCGCAGCCATTTCAATCCCCCGTACGGCTCAAGGGTAATGTTATCGTCGATCTCAAAGCGTTTTGAACCCTCGACAGCGATCTGGGTGCGGAAAAGCTCCAGACGCTCGTCAATGGTCGCCAAGCCGCCGTTGGAACGGTTTAAAATGTATCGCTCAAAAGAAAATCCCGCATCAAGGGCGATGGCGGGGGTGACAAGACTTTCAGACATAATCAGGGCTTTAAAACCGCCGCCCATAATTGTTCCGAGATTATCGCCGCGGGCACTGAGCGTTGAGGCCTTTAGACGATAGTTACCGACACCGCCGGCAATGTAGTACTGCATGCGTTCGTAAGGCTGGAAAGTGAGTTTTGCAATACCGGCTTCAGAATCGCCTTCCGCAGTCACAGTTCCCGTTGAACCGCAGGCGAACGTCGCGACAGGTGCGTTCGGGCTCGAGCAAGTTCCAGAGGATCCAACATCAAATTCAAGGTCTTCATTGATCGCGCCCTGGTGATATACCGACAAACGCCAAGACCCCTGCTCCATATGACGGGCAGAGGATGCAATAGTTTGTGCCTGGGAAGACGCACCAGACAATAAAATAGCCAGCAAGGACACTAGCCCTTGCAGCCAAAAACGGCTCACACGCATATTTTTTTCAACCTCAAGAGATCTACGAGACCGGCATTGACCTACTCTTCCAACACCGAATTGGGTGTTAGTACCATCGGCCCTGACAGACTTAACTGCCGTGTTCGGAATGGGAACGGGTGTAGCCCTGCCGGGATAAACACCGATCTCGTAGATCCCTCGAATCACCACCGGCATACATTACGACAGCGCCGATGGGTGTAAGGAATATCTTATGGCGGGAGTATGGCTGAACGCGTACTGCTACGAATTCACGTTACGGTCTTGCCGAAACGAACTCCTAAACTTCCCATTTCCTACAACCTGATTATACCAAGATCACACCGTAAGACACAAGCATATTATGAGCACTGGGCTCCCCTTTCAGGGACCCAGCACCACAATAATGCTGATTATTGCAGTCTTCGATGATTGAAGAATGAGGTTAAGCCTCACGGCCGATTAGTACCAGTTAGCTGAACATATTACTATGCTTACACGCCTGGCCTATCAACCCGGTAGTCTTCCGGGGGCCTTTAGGGGATCCGAAGATCCCAGGGAAACCTTATCTTGAGGCTGGTTTCACGCTTAGATGCTTTCAGCGTTTATCCATTCCGCACACCGCTACCCAGCGCTGCCCCTGGCGGGACAACTGGGACACAGGAGGTGCGTTCACCCAGGTCCTCTCGTACTATGGGCAAATCCTCTCAAGTTTCCTACGGGCATGGTAGATAGAGACCGTACTGTCTCACGACGTACTGAACCCAGCTCACGTACCACTTTAATAGGCGAACAGCCTAACCCTTCCCACCTGCTCCAGCGGGAGGATGTGATGAGCCGACATCGAGGTGCCAAACTCTCTCGTCGATGTGAACTCTTGGAGAGAATCAGCCTGTTATCCCCGGCGTACCTTTTATCCGTTGAGCGATGGCCCTTCCACGCGGAACCACCGGATCACTAGAACCGACTTTCGTCCCTGTTCGGCTTGTAGGCCTCACAGTCAAGCTCCCTTCTGCTCTTGCGCTCGTTGGCGGATTTCTATACCGCCTGAGGGAACCTTTGTACGCCTCCGTTACTCTTTAGGAGGCGACCGCCCCAGTCAAACTGCCCACCTGACAATGTCCGTCGACCGGATTACGGCCCAACGTTAGTGTCACAGTCCGTAAAGGGTGGTATTTCACCGTTGCCTCCACAACCCCCTCAAGGGCTGCTTCAAAGGCTCCCACCTATCCTACGCATTAAAAACCGTAACACAATGTCAAGTTGCAGTAAAGGTGCACGGGGTCTTTTCGTCTTACCACGCCTAGCGAGCGTCTTCACTCGCACCACAAGTTCGCCGAGCAGTTGGCCGAGACAGCGGGGCCATCATTACTCCATTCGTGCAGGTCGGAACTTACCCGACAAGGAATTTCGCTACCTTAGGACGGTTATAGTTACCGCCGCCGTTTACTGGGGCTTAAGTTCGCTGCTTCGCCCGAAAGCTAACAGCTCCCCTTGACCTTCCAGCACCGGGCAGGAGTCAGTCCCTATACATCATCTTGAGATTTCAGCAGAGACCTGTGTTTTTGATAAACAGTTGCAACCCCCCGTTCACTGCGGCCTCCCCTTGCGGGGAGGCATCCCTTCTTCCGAAGTTACGGGATTATTTTGCCGAGTTCCTTAGCCAACTATCACTCGCGCGCCTTAGTATTTTCAACCCGCCTACCTGTGTCGGATTACGGTACGGTCAGACTTAGTTCACATTACG
>JBFIEP010000087.1:0-8120 GCA_041603335.1 Elusimicrobiota bacterium
AGGTAGATGCGATGGAAAAACTCGAGGTTTTTACCTATATCAACGAAGAGAACCTGAAGCGGTTAGCAAACCTCTTCCAGCTTCGCAGTGAGGAGCCATGGCTGATCGCGGTCGTGCTGAACTACCTAAAGCAGGACTTCGCCCGCGAGGTGCTTGGATCCCTTCCTGTCGAGCTCCAATCAAAAGTAACCATGGAGGCCCTCAAGGTCCGGCAAGTAACCAAGGAGCAGATTCTCGCCATCGATGAAGACGTTAAGCGCAGTATTGACTATGTCGTGGGCGGAGTAGAACGTCTGGTTCAAATGTTGGAGGAGGCAGATCCCCAGACGCGTCAGAACATTCTCGAATCCCTTCAGAACGAGAAGCCCAGCGTTTATGAATTCGTGCGCCGTCAGGTGCTGCTTTTCGAGGATCTTGCGGCATTCGATGACCGGGAAATGCAAATCATCGTCCGCGAGCTTAAAACGGAAACGATGTCGCGGGCACTGCACGGAAGTCCGCCTGAAGTCGTGAATAAGTTCTTCAGCAATATGTCGGCCGGCGCGGCGAGCTTGCTGAAGGAATCCATGGAATATCAGAAGAACATCTCCTCCAATATGGTCGATGAGGCGAAGGGAGAGATCATGGATCAAATTAAGCGCTTTAGTAAGGAAGGGAAAATAAATATCGCCCAGGGAGGCGGTAAAAGCGGATTTCAGCAGATCATTGCGAGCGAATCTGTTCGGGGAAAACCGCTCTCCCAGCTTTCAGGTGTTACACCTGAGACGGCAGCGGATGTGCAGCCGGCGGCAGCGACGCCTCCGGTTAATCCCGAGGAAGCCAAGCGCGCCTATCAGGCCGGCTCCGCCGCCCAGCAGGCGGGCCAACTGGATGAGGCCGTTACTCAATTTCGGGCCGCAATCGAGAGTGATCCCGAGCTTTGGGACGCGTACCAATATCTCGGGCAATCGCTTTATCAGATGGGCCGTCAGAGCGAATCGGTAATTTATTACGAGAAGTATTTGCAGCACAATCCGGATCCGCAGCTGCGGGCCTGGGTCGACGGTTTTAAGACGCAGATGGGGGCCTCGTAAGCGGGTCCACGGGGACGATGAGGAACAACTATGGCTGAGCAACCTCCCGAAGAGCAATCAAACTTTCCACCACCCCCTCCTATAGGTGGGGGCGGCGGCGGCTTTCCGCCGCCTCCCGGTGCGCAGCGCGCGCCGATGGGGCCGCCTCCCGGCATGCAGCCGCCCGCAAGACCCGAGCAAGCACCTCCGGCGCCTCAGCCGCCGATGAGTGCCGAACCGGTCGCCGTTGCGCCTACGCCGCCTAGGCCGCCCGCTCCAAAACCGCCCGCTCCGCCTGCAAGTCGAGGCGAAGAGATTGATCGCGTATCGGAACTTGAGCGAAAGCTTCAGGACGAACGCGAAAAAGTACTGCGCATGTCTTTGAGGGCGCAGGAAGAAAAGACGGTTGCCGCGCGGGTTGAAAATTCGATCTCTGAAATTCAGGATCGGCTTCGCCGGCAGAAGCGTGAGTCCGCACAGGAAGAAAACCGTCTTAAGCTTGAGACAAAGATTCAGGAACTCGAGAACCGTCTTGTCCAGGAACGCGAAACATGGGTGACGACGCTTAAAGGGCAGGTTAACAAAGCCGAATCGGAAGACAAGGATCTCGAGTCGCATTTCACGATGCGCATCCAGGAGATGGAGCGCCGTTGGTTGGAAGAAAAGGCGCATTGGAATCGGATAACGATTACCAAAGACGAGGAACTTCGAAAAGCTTCTGAGTCCCACTCTAAATTAGCCGAGCTTACCCGGGATTATGAAAAGCTCGGAGATGCTCATGAGCGTCTAAAGGAGCAGGCGGAATCCGCGAAAGGCAGGGTTCAGGAACTTGAGGGGAAAATGCGCGGCGCGATGGACCGTGAGCGCGAGTATTTCCAGGTTAAGGCCGAGGCTGATCGGGCGCGCGACCAGGTGCGCAGTCTTCAAGAGAAGTATGACCGCGATACGACTTCGGCGCGTCAGTCTTTTAAGGAGCGCGAAGAACGCCTTCTTTCCGACAACGAGCGGCTGCAGTCCGATGTTTCCTCTATCTCCAAGCGCATACGAACGGAATACGAGACCGAGATGCGCCATCTCCGGTCCCAGCACGAAGCCGAGCTGGAAAACCAACGGAGTGAATTAAACACTGAATTGAAGAAGAGCAAGGCGATGGCCGATGTCGCCGGCGCCGCCCTGCAGAGAATGCGGGCTGTCGGCAGCGCGCTTGAGAAGCAGGTGGCGTCTTTGCGTATGCAGGCCGCCGAAGCCCGAAAGCTCAAAGACGAGGTCCATCGCGTCAACGAGCGTTATAAGGCGGAATTCCTGGTCTTGCAGCGAAAATGGCAGGAGCGTGAAGTCGAAATCCGACGGCAAGCCGAGGCGAATACCCGTCAGCGGTTTGAGGCGGAAAAGACGAAATTGAAGGTCCGGGCCCAGGAGGAAATCCAGGACCGTATCGTGAAGCTCCAAGCACAGATCCGTGCCGAGTCCGCCGCCGAGCTTGCAGAGCGTGAGAAGGCGATTCGCTCGGAGATGGAGCGCGAGCTTGCCGAACGGTCGCGACGTGTTCAATCCGACCTCTCCGAGATGCGCCGAAAACTGGAATCGGAAATCGAACGGAAATCGAGTGAATCGGAGCGGCGTGAGGCCGATTGGAAGGAGAAGGTCCTCGCGAAAGAATCCGAGCTTGCCGGGGTTAAATCGGAATTAGACCTATTGCGGGGGCGTGCGTCGCAAGCCGAGGATTACAAATTACAGGCCGCCCGCGAGAAAACAGAGGTCGAGAAGCTGCTTGCCGTCGAAAAAGAGAAGATCCGAATTCTCGAAAAGGACGTGGGTGAAGCGGAAACGCGAATCGCGAAGGCCGAGCAAAAGGCGGAGTTGGCGCAAGGAGACCGCTCGTCGCTTGAGCAGTCAAAATCGATGCAGGAAGAGCGGGCCGCGCAATTGCAGCGGCAGGTCGACGCACTTACCGTTCAGATGCAGGAAGGGGAGCGCGCCCGTGAAGAGCTTCGTCGGGAAAAGACAGAGTCTCAAGAAACCATCGCGAAACTCGAAGTGGAGCATGCGCGTCAAAAGGAAACCTGGAAGCGCAAGCTGGATCTTCTGCAGCGCGAAGCGGTCAGCGGGACACCCGTGCAAAGCGCTCCATTACCGGATGCTCCAAGCGAGCCGCCCTCTATAGGTGATAAACTTAAGGGATTGTTTGGAGGTGGGAAACCGCCGCCACCCGCTCCGCCTAAGGAGGGCGCTTGATAGAACTGACCCGACTCAACGGATCTAAATTGACGATAAACGCCGAAATTATCGAAACCCTCGAAGGGGCTCCCGATAGTACGATTGTTTCTCTGGCTACGAGCAATCGATACAATGTTCGGGAATCTGTAGAGGCTATTATCGAAAAGGTGATACAGTACCGAAAGAAGCTTAATGGCGACAGTGAGGTCGTCAATCCAATTGAGGGATTCGAGCGTTACTAGTTTAGTGTCCCGTCGCTGTTAAGGAGAATTATGGATATCGCAACATTCATGGGAATCATCGCCTTCTTGGGGATGGCGTTTGTCACCATTCTCCATAGTGAGGGCTGGGCGGGATTTGTGCCGTTTGCGAATCTTGAAGCCCTGCTCATTGTTATGGGCGGGACTTTCTGTGCGACTCTCGTCAATTTTCCACTGAAGCAGGTGATCGGCACCGGACGGGTAATCCGGAAGGCGCTTTTCGAAGCCCCTGAAGATTCAGCGAAAATCGTCTCGATCTTTGTGATGCTTTCCAAGAAAGCAAAACAAGAGGGATTTCTTGCGCTTCAAGCGGATGTCGATATGCTCGAAGACGATTTTGCCAAGCGCGGTATTCAGCTTGTGATTGACGGCTCCGATCAGGAATTTATCCGCAACATGTTGGAGACCGAAATCGGGTTTATTAAGGAGCGCCACAGCGTGGGCGGGGAAGTTCTGCATGCGCTGGGGATGTACGCTCCGGTTTTCGGCATTATCGGTACGGTATTGGGGATGATCCTCATGCTTAGTTCCATCGACGATGTCGCCGCGGTTCCCCGCCGTATGGCGCTTTGTCTTGCGGCGGCGTTTTATGGAATGGGATTCGGTTATCTTGTCTTCGTCCCCATGGCCGGGAAGTTGAAGCGCCGTTCCGATGAAGAACTCTTTGTTAAGGAAATTGCCATTCGCGGCATATTGCTTCTCCAAAGCGGTGCCGCTCCGAGTGTTGTTGAGTCCAACCTAAAGGCTTATCTTGGTCCCGCGCAGCGGGCCGCAGTGCGCACCACTGAGGAAGCGGTCGCGGACGCCGCCGCCGAGACGCCGGTGGAAGGAGCTCCTCCGGCGGAGTCGCCTTCCGGAGGCACACCCGAGGCGTAACGGGGATGGTTTATGCCTCTTAAAGTCCCAAAGGGCTGCATCGCCGAGGACGACGGGCGGGTTTCCAAGTCTGGACACCCCGCGCCTGCGTGGCTATGGCCTTATTCCGATTTGATGACCGAACTCGTGGCGTTCTTCGTCATTCTCTACGCTCTTTCCGCGGGACTCAACCAGGATGTTCAGGATGCGGCAAAGGAAGCCGAAGAGATGATGGAAAAGGAGGAAATCGCGGGGGAAGTCAAAATTGACCGCGAGGGGCTCAAGATTACGCTCGAAGAATACGGACGGGCGGGATATTTCGAAAGTGGTTACGCCGATTTGACGCCGAAGATGCACACCTTGCTCGATCGAATTTCACCGATGCTTCGGAAACTCGTTCAAAAAGGACACCCCTTGATTGTTGAGGGTCATACGGATGATCGTCCGATCAAGAATGATTATTTTTGGGGGAATTGGGAACTCTCTACGGCGCGGGCAACCATGGTTGTTGAGTACCTGATTGACCGAAAAGGATTTTCGCCCGGATGTATGGGCGCGATTGGCTATGGGGAACACCGGCCACTGGGTCCAAATGATTCTGTGGAGGAGCGCCGTCGCAATAGACGGGTTGTCTTTTTCGTTAAGACGGCGGAGAAAGGAAGTGTCCCCAGTTGTGTCGACAAAACGAAGGCCAAGCCCCCCGCTCCTGAAGAGGTTGAAAAATCATGAGACGGATTATCTCCTTCGCTTTGATCGGTATCTCCGCTTTCGTGCTTGACGGATGCGGCGGCATGCAGATGCGCGGAACCAAAAAGAAAGTTGTTCTCCAGGATTTTGCGGAAGGCCGTGTCGTGCAGGTTAACATCACCGACCGTCTAACCGGGGCAAAAGAAATGCTGTTTGTTTCGATGCCTAAAAAATCCCTCTTTCTGGAGGGGTATATACAGGGCATCGTGACCGACTATGAGGATAATCCGGTGCAGGGTGTTGTTGTCCGCGCGGTCGCGAAGGGGGAGCAAAAGTTTGTGGCCAAGGGCGAGGCGGCGTTTCAGACCTCATCGTTTGATGCGGGTGTGAGCGACTCGAACGGAATTTACCGTATTCGGTTTAGTCTGCCTATTTTGAAAAACATGGTCGATATCCAGGGAAAGTTGGCTTACAACCCGGGTTGGGAGCAGGAACTTCAAAACCTGGGGAAGGCCTATAAGCCGCAAATGGACGAATCCCCGTTCCGCCTGTATTTCGATCAGCGTTCCGGGATGCTGATTTTCTCGGAAGGCGTCCGGAAAGTGATTGTTCAACCGCAGGAAAGCGGCAAGCGCGCCCCCGGCCGGTCGTTGCCGGGTTCTAAAGCCCCCGCTGAAAAGAAAGATGAAAAGAAAGAAGGCGATGACCTCTTCCAGGGCTTCGGCTTCGGTCCATAACTCTTAAAGCTCGTACCAAGGTCCGTGTTATTGAGTTATTCGTATAATAGACGTGTGGGGATTGGTATAAATTTGAATAACTCAATAACGCGGACCTTGGTACGCCTATGATCTACTTTGATCATAATTCAACCACTCCTGTAAGACCTGAAGTCGTCGACGCGATGCTGCCGTTTTTGCGGGATGGGTATGGTAATCCCAATAGTGCGCACACGCTCGGTCAGAAAACGCGCAAGGCTATCGAGACGGCTCGGGAAAAGGTCGCGAAACTTGTCGGTGCGGCCGACGCCTCTGAAATTGTCTTTACCTCCTGCGGTTCCGAAGCCGATGTGATGGCCGTTTATGGTGCGGCGCAAGATGCATGGAATCGGTCCAACGGGGCTAAAAATCATTTAGTGACGACTGCTATCGAGCATTTTGCAATTACGGGATCCTGCCGCGAATTGAATGCCCGCGGTTTTGAAACTACAACCGTCGGTGTCGATGAAAATGCATGGGTGGATTCTGAAGCGGTCGCAAAAGCGCTGCGTCCGGAAACCGCGTTGGTTTCTGTGATGGCTGCCAATAATGAAATCGGAACGATTCAGCCCATCCCGGAGATTTCTGCATTATGCCGGGAACGGGAAATTCTTATGCATACCGATGCTGTCCAAGCGGTGGGGAAGATTCCGATTAATGTTTCCGATCTCGGAGTTGATCTGCTCGCAATGTCCGGACATAAGATCAATGCCCCCAAAGGGGTCGGTGCGCTTTATATTCGAAAGGGAGTGCGCTTATCCCAGTTAATTGCCGGAAAACAGGAAATGAATCGCCGCGGAGGGACGGAAAATACCGCTTCGATCGTGGGATTGGGAGTTGCCGCGGAGTTGGCCCAAAATGATTTGGACTCCCATAGTGCGCAGCTCGAACGGCTGCGGGACCGCCTTGAGATCGGTGCTCTAAAATTTGAAGGTGTGCGGAAAACCGGGAATCCCGTGAAACGACTGCCTGGAACCTCTCATTTATGTTTCCGCGGGGTTAGCGGTCATCAGCTGGTTGTTGGATTGGATTTGGATGGATATTGCGTGTCGAGCGGGCCTGCATGTCATTCCGGTGCTACCGATTTGTCCCATGTTTTAAAGGCAATGAACGTCCCCGGCGAGTGGGGCGGCGGAGCGCTCCGCATCTCTCTCGGTTGGGGATCGGATGAAGCCGGGGTGGACGGATTGCTTTCTTCTCTCGGGAAACTTCTCGGGAAACTCCGAGAATCCGCTAAAATATAGGCATGTCTAGAGTTGTTGTTGCCATGAGCGGTGGAGTCGATTCGACGGTCGCCGCAGCTCTCATCGCCAAAGCCGGACATGAAGCGATCGGGGTTACCCTTAAGCTGCTCCCCGGATCTCCATCGGGGTTCGGATGCTGCGGTTCACCCGAAGATATCAGCGATGCGCGGCGTGTTGCGGAAAAATTGGGGATCCGTCATTATGTGCTCGATTTTGATTCTGTTTTTGAAAAAGATGTCGTTGAGCGTTTCATTAGCGACTATGTTAATCAGAGAACGCCGAATCCTTGCGTCGAATGCAACCGATCGGTAAAGTTCGGAGCCCTTTTGCGTCTGGCCGAAGCGTACGACGCGTCCCACGTGGCTACCGGGCACTATGCCCGGTTGGAAGAATGCAACGGCCGTATACGTATGTTGAGGGCCGTGGATGAAGGAAAGGATCAGACCTATTTTCTGCATAGTCTGACGCAGAAGGAACTCAAGCGGATTCTATTTCCGTTGGGGGAAATGCAAAAGCCCGATGTGCGCGCCCTGGCGCGGGAGCTCGGCCTTCGGACCGCTGATAAGCCCGAGAGTCAGGAAATTTGTTTTGTGCCGGGCGATTACCGATCGTTTGTGCGTTCACGGGTGGGCGATGCGGCTTTTGTTCCGGGCGATATCCGGGATACCTCGGGACGGGTTTTGGGTCGCCACGAGGGTCTTCCGAATTACACCATCGGTCAACGCAAAGGACTTGGCCTTTCGGGGAGAGACCCCCTGTACGTCACGAAATTGGATGGCGAAACAAACACGCTGGTGGTGGGCACTGTCGAGGACGCCTCCTCCCAACGATTTCGGGTCGGACGTCTTTCGAAAACCGAGGAGACTCTTCCAGTCCGGTGCTTTGTTCGTATTCGCCATCGCGGTGGATTGCTTCCGGTTTCAATCGAGGAGAAGGGGGAGGAAGTGCATGTTTCGCTTGATGCTCCCGCCAATGCAGTAACGCCCGGCCAGAGCGCCGTTTTTTATGATGAGGATGACGCGGTCCTCGGCGGGGGACCTATAGAGGGGG
>JBFIEP010000088.1:0-8097 GCA_041603335.1 Elusimicrobiota bacterium
GAGACAGGGGCCGTTCCTTCCGCCAGTACCAAAGGTCACATCATTCCCATCAATCCCGACAATAAGATCACGAAAAAATACATCGAAATTTACACGAAGAAAAGACCCGCAAGCGTTGAGAAAGCCCTCGCCCGCTCCGGCCGCTACCGGGCGATGATCCTCAAGCACCTCCGGCGCGCAAAACTTCCCGAAGAACTGCTCTGGCTTGTGATGGTCGAGAGCGAATTCAAACAAAAGGCCATATCCCGCTCCGGCGCCGGCGGCTTATGGCAGTTCATGCCCTATACCGGCCGGAATTTCGATTTGGAAGTCTCCTATTGGGTTGATGAACGCTACGACCCGGAGAAAGCCACAAAGGCTGCGGTGCGCTACCTCAAAGAACTCCATCATTGGTTCGGGGATTGGCACTTAGCGATGGCCGCTTACAACCGCGGAGAAAACGGCATCGGCCGCGACATGAAATTCTCCCGTTCCACGAATTTCTCAAGCCTTTCGAAAAAAGGAACACTCCCCAGGGAAACCCACAATTACGTTCCAAAGTTTATGGCCTGCGTCCTCATCGGGGAAAATCCTCAACGCTATGGACTCAAGGTCGAATACGAAGAACCCGAACAATTTGATGTCGTTGATATCCCCAGACCCCTTGATTTGAAAATCGCCGCCAAGGCAGCCGGCATCAACGAAGCCGACATACGCCGCCTAAACCCGTCTCTCCGCGCGTGGTGCACACCTAAAAACAAAAAGTCCTACCCGCTGCGCATTCCCAAGGGTGCAAAAGCCGAATTCCTTGCGAATCTCGCAAAGATAAAGGACTGGAACCCCGGCCCTTCCACAGTGAAGTACAAAGTACGCAGCGGGGATTACCTTGGGAAAATCGCCCGCCGTTACCGCACCTCGGCAAAAGCAATCATGCGCTTAAACGGCATTCGCAATCCGAAACGCCTCCGTATCGGACAGATGCTCAAGATTCAGCCGGGTAAGTCGTTCTATCGCGAGTAGCGCGGGGTTCGCCCTTCAGGCCGGCCAGGCGTAGGTAAGGGTCCGCACATCGCGCGTCCTGTAGTCG
This sequence comes from Elusimicrobiota bacterium, assembly GCA_041603335.1. GTDB lineage: Bacteria > Elusimicrobiota > Elusimicrobia > UBA1565 > UBA1565 > UBA1565. The sequence goes on from JBFIEP010000088.1 coordinate 1,067, forward strand.
AGATTCTTAAGAAACTCTTCGACACCCTGCATCTCATCGGGCGCATCGCGCTCAATCACAATTCGGGGACGATATTTCGAGATGGATTCTTTAGCCCCGTTTAAAATTTCGGGCACATTACCCTCGGTATCAATCTTTATCACGTCGATTTTTTGAAGTGCTTGGTCCTGGACGATTCCATCAATCGTCTTAACTTCGACGGAAACCGCCTTTCCGGATTTGCGCACCAAGGAATGATTAATGGCGCGTTCATGAACGTAGAGTTCCGCAGTCCCGGGCTCGGCATCGACCGCGCATTCTAAAAGACGGACGTTCTTAAAACCGTTGCGCTCGGCATTCCGCGTCAGCAGGGCGAAGTTTAAAGGATGGGGTTCAATCGCAATCACGACGCCCTCTTTCCCTACACGGTGGGCCGCACACATGGCGTAAACACCGATGTTGGCCCCTGCATCAATTACGACTTCTCCGGACCTAAGTCCGAATCCATCCAACTCAAGGTAGTCCTTGGAATAAAACGTTGAATAAAGAGGGTCGAAGGCCGTGTGCAGGTCCATTTCAAATCGGACACCTTCCTTAGTTTCAACCTCCACAAGAATATCTGAAAAATATAGGCTCTTCAGCCAGCGAAGGGGACGCCCATATCGGTCCCCCCAACGGATACAAACAAAAATTAAGTAATACAGCGTGATATAGGCCAAGCGAAAGAACAGCCCCCCGCGAACCGAGAGATGGAAGCGGTAATTTGACGCCATATTCCCAAAAGCTTCAGACAAGGCCATAAGAGAATTATCTCTCGTCGCGGGGGCCCCGTCAAGCAACAGGGACCGCAAAAGACTTTATTTTTAATCCAATATTGAGCCCCGGTCCCTTGACGGGATTGCCGCCCCCCTTTACCCTTCTATTAGAGGGGAAATGACTTTATCTACGCTGATTCTCATCATTTCAGTGGCCGGCCCTGTACGTGCTGCAGGCGGTTACAATACCGGCGGCACCGGAATGTCCGAGGGGCAGCACGATTCCTCGAATCCGGAAAATCAGGGAAAACTCCTCATCTCCGAGGAACAACGCCGTCTGATACAAAGAAACCGCAATAGAAAAGACCTCCCCGTCGCGGCGAAGAATGCACTGGATACAATCCTAAAAGCCCCAAACGAGTCTGCCTTCCAACGCGAAGAATCAAAGGGAGAGGTCAGCTACCAAAGGCCGAGCGGTTGGGACGGACGCACAAAAAATACGTCGCCCCCGAATTCCGCTTCAGGCCAAGCCGCGGGAGGAACCACTGCCTCCTCGACTAAAAACAAAACCCTTCGCGAACGCCATGAACAATCCCGCGAAAAGATTAAAAAATCCCAAACTCTCCAGAACCTCAATAAACCGATGTCCGAGCTCGAGGCCGGTTCCCGCGGTGCGGTTTCCCGTCCCCGTACCGCGGGAGGCTCTTCTGAAATTTACACTTCTCTACGGGAGAATTCCCTTATCTCGATTCCCCCCGAGCGGGCGATTCCATTCCAGGCATCGGAGCAGCGCGCACGAAAGAGGATCCACATGGGCGATCATGAGAACGCCTATTCCGAAATTGCGCGTTCTCAAATCGGACAAGGTAAATTCCAAGAAGCCCGCGAGTCGGCCGAAAAAGCCCTTTCGGAGAATCCGAAAGACGCTGATGCCCACGCCTTACGCGCAATCGCGAGTGAAGCACTCGGCGACGAAGCCGCAAAACTGGCCTCGCTTGAAAAGGCCGCAGAGCTAAATCCCAAGCGTTTTGATACTCTCTTAGCTCAAGTACGCAAAGGCATGACCCTCTTCGACCCATCAGCCGAAGACAGTTGGCACTTACTAGAGGCTCTTTCTCACGATGAAAAACCTCCCGAAAGTTTTTCGGGAAAAGATATTGCTCTGACAATTCTTGCTCTATTGGTTTTCGGGGTTCCTCTTACCGCCGGCATGACGCTGTATAAGCGGCTTTCACCGGAACAGCAGCGCAGGGCGGTTTCCTGGTGGCGCGCCACCTCTAAGGGACAGATACTTCCAAATATCACCGCCCACTCGGCTGCCCATGTGCGCAAGCCCGATGGCGCCTCTATCGTCGCGCTTGAACCGGGACTCCGCATAGCCGACAAATACAAACTCATCCGGCGCCTGGGAGTCGACGGCACCGTTGGAGTCTGGAAAGCACTGGACTGCGTACTGGACAGGCCCGTCCTCCTCAAGCGCCTTTACGAAAGCCGCAGCGAATCCGGCGAATGGGGGCAACGGCTTGCCGATGCTAAAAAGGCCGCAGGACTGCATCATCCCAATATTGCAGACCTCTACGAAATCCTTGATATGCCGATCGGGCTTTTTGTTGTCTACGAATATCCATCAGGGAAAACCCTCCGCGAAGTTATAAATTCGGTTGGCCCCATCCCTCTGCTCCAAGCAATCGACATTCTAATTCCGATTTGCCGCGCCCTCCAGCACGCACATCACCGCGATATTGTCCACGGCGGGATAAGTCCTGAACGCATTGTCCTTACCCGTCAGGGATACATAAAAGTGACCGATTTTATTCTCGCGCGAACAACGGCAAGCGGCGGAGAGGCCTATGTTGCTCCCGAAGCAAAACGCGGAGATCCATCGCTGACTTCCGATATCTATTCATTAGGCGCATGTCTTCATGAAATGTTGACAGGGGCGACACCGGGGCTTGACGGGGAGGTAGAGCCGGATCCACGCGCCGAAGAACTCCTTGGACGGGCACTTGATCTGGATGGGAGAACGCGAATCCAAAATGCACATGCATTCCAGAAAGAGATGGATTCGCTAAGAGCGAATTTAATACAGGAAGTTCCGAAGAAAACCGCGTCCGATCAGGACGACGGAAGCCGCAACGAAACGACCGCGTAGCACGCAATCGCCTCTCCGCGTCCGATCTCACCCAACCCTTCGTGACTCTTCGCCTTGAGATTGACGCGTGATTCCGGCAAGGAAAATGAATCCGCCAAAGATGACTTAAGGGCTGCGTAATGGGGCTTTATCTTCGGTTCTTCGGCAACGACCGTCACATCTATTGAAATTATTTGAGCTTGTTTTGCGGCCGCTTTATCCAAGACGAACGCCGCGATTTTTCGGCTGGAAATTCCTTTAAACTCGGGATTGGAAGGCGGAAACGCGATTCCGATCTCTCCCTCACCGATTGCACCCAGAATCGCATCGGAGACAGCGTGGAGGACAACATCTCCATCGGAATGGCCATGAGGTCCCTTGTTATGCTCCAACGTTGTACCCGCGATTACCATGGGGCGCCCCTCCACCAGACGATGAATGTCATACCCCATGCCCGTACGCGTCTCCATGACGTCTCTCCCCATCAAGGCCTCCGCGATCACGAGATCCTCTGGAGTCGTAATCTTCAAATTTTCATAACGTGAACGCACAACCCGAACCTTGTGGCCGGCACGTTCGACGAGCTGGCTTTCATCGGTCGCATCTTTCTCGTCACCGTGGCGCTTCAGCGCCTCGATGAGAATATCACGACGGTACGTTTGCGGTGTCTGAGCCTGCCAAAAACGGGCGCGATCGGGAGTCGCCTTAATGACATCGCCTTCAACTTCCTTGAGAGTATCTTTTGCCGGCACAGCCGCGACCGCCGCACCCGACTCTAACGCGACCTCAAAAGTCGCCCGGATTGTCCCGGAATCAATGAGGGGACGCGCGCCGTCATGAACCGCCACGACATCAATACTATCGGACAACACCTTCAGACCGTTTAGAACCGAGCCGATCCGGGTTTCCCCTCCCTCGACAACCCTGACCTTTCCCCCTTTAAATCGGGGGCCTTCGGTCTTCAAAGTCTCTCCGGTCAGGACCAGAACGATCTCTTTAACCTCGGGCAGGTCTTCAAATGCTTTGAGGGACCATTCACAGACACCGCGACCCGCGAGCGGAAGGAACTGCTTCGGCCGACCCATGCGGCTTCCGGATCCCGCCGCAACGATAATGCAGCCGGCGTTCAGTGCTCCCCCTTAAACTTGCTGAAAATCATTCGCCCCGCCGACGTCTGGAGGATTGAGGTCACCTGCGCGTCAATGCGCTTTCCAATGCGCTCCTTGCCCTCTTCGATGATCACCATCGTCCCGTCATCCAGGTAGCCGATACCCTGGCTTCGCTCCTTGCCTTCCTTCATGACAAACAGGGTCATCATTTCTCCGGGCAATACGACGGGTTTTAGTGCGGTCGTAAGGTCATTCACATTGAGACAAACGACACCTTCAAGAGCGGCAACCTTATTGAGGTTAAAGTCCGTCGTCATCACCTTTGCGGAAAGGTCTTTCGCAAGCCGCACGAGTTTTCCATCCACCGCATCGATATCCGGGACATCACGATCGATGATTTTAATCGGGACATCAGGGTTTTCCTGCATACGCGCCAACATATCAAGGCCGCGGCGGCCGCGCGCGCGACGCAGGTCATCTTCAGAGTCGGCGAGGTGGTGCAGCTCATTGAGAACGAATCGCGGAACGACGATAGTCCCTGCAAGAAACTTCGTTTCGCAGATATCAACAACACGCCCATCAATAATCGCGCTCGTGTCGAGCACCTTTAGATCGGATCCCCGACGGCGGGCCAAAGAACTGATGTCTTTATCGAGCGAATCCAGTTCCGGAAACTTCCGGATTGAAACAGCAACGCCCAGCACCCCGAGCGCAAAATGACTCAACGGCGCAAACTTATCCCAAACTATAATCAGCTCGGTCAAACCCGTCTGCTGGATTAATAGATTGAGAATTTTAGAGCCGACGACTCCCCCGATCGCTCCGATGAATCCGACGATCAAGGTGAGCAGACTCATTCCTTCTAATAACATTTCAAACATCAAGATAAGGACACCTGCGCCAAAACCCACGATCAGGCTGCTTGTCTCTCTCGATATCACAAAATAGACAAATGCCGGGCAGGCGATAAGAATTGAGGCGCGATAAACCCAGGTAAGCATTATTCAGTTCTCCTTGGAGACTCCATCAAAACACGCGGCAACAGCCGCATTCAAATCAGCCGCTCCAGCGGCTACAATTCCGGTCTTACGCCTGCTTTTAGGCAAAGACCGCAGCGCATTTCCGGGGACAAGGGCACGCTTAAAACCCGCGCGACCCGCCTCCCGCAAACGCGCATCCAAAGAAGCGACGCGTCCAAGGCCGCCCAAAAGGCCGACCTCTCCGATGAACACCCAATCGGACGGCAACGCAGTATCATTGGCAGAGGATAAAACAGACATACAGACGGCGAGATCAAGGGCCGGATCACGGGGACGGAGCCCGCCCGCGACATTCAAAAATACATCCCGACTTTCAAGTCGAACACCGCAGTGCTTTTCCAGCGCGGCCAAAAGAACCTGGACGCGGTTTAAATCGAGTCCGGTCGCCATACGCCTAGGCAAGGGATACCGTGTCGGCGTCACGAGCGCCTGGACCTCCGTCAAAATAGGCCGGGTGCCTTCCATCGCAACCGTCACGGCACGCCCAATCGTATCGCCCTCATTTTCATCGATAAAATGCGAAGACGCATCACCCACCTCGGCAAGTCCTTCCTCTCGCATCTCGAAAAGCCCGATTTCAGAGGATGGGCCAAACCGGTTCTTACTCGCCCGAAGAATACGCAAAGTCCGAGACGCATCGGAATCAAACTGAAGCACCGTATCGACGATATGCTCAAGAACCTTAGGACCGGCGACGCTCCCTTCCTTTGTCACATGCCCCAATAAAAATAAAATTCGTCCAGCCTTCTTTGTCGCGCGGAGCAATTCAGCGGCACATTCACGAACCTGCCCGACCGACCCCGGGGAACCCGTGAGCTCCGGGTGATAAACGGTCTGGATCGAATCAAGAACCAGGACCTTAGGATCTTTTTTATCGATGGCCTCAAGAATCTTAGGCAGATTGGTCTCTGAAAGCAGAAAAACGCCGTCTGCGGCAGCACCGAGGCGTTTAGCCCGTCCCGACACCTGACCGAGAGATTCTTCACCCGACACATAGAGAACCGGTCCCGACGAAGCCAAACGATCCGCAATCTGCATCATGAGCGTCGATTTTCCAATGCCCGGAGGCCCTGCCAATAAAAGGACCTGCCCATCCACAAGCCCCCCGCCAAGCATGCGGTCCAATTCCCCGATTCCCACGGGAATTCGATCTTGACCGTCCGACGCAGCATCCTTCAAGGCAACAATTTCAGAACTGAAATCCGTTAACGGACGCGGAGCACAACGCCCTCCGTTCGCAGCCGAAACCATCACGGCTTCTTCGACCAGGGAGTTCCAAGCGCTGCAATCGGAACACTGACCGGCCCATTTAGGGGCGGCATGTCCGCATTCCTGACAGCGATAAATAGCTTTTAACTTAGGCACTTATTCCTATTTTACCATTCCTTCCGGCCCAAACGGCTGAACAAGCATAATCAGCCGGGGGAGCAAACTGAGCGCTGAAACGAGCGCCATCACCATGGCAAGGGCTGTCAGAAGGCCAAAGAGAATCGATGGGACAAAACTGGAGAAGGCTAAGATTGAAAAGCCGGTTGTGATCGTCAACGACGTGTAGTACATTGCATTTCCGATACTGCCGTGACACCGCTGCATGGCGGACGTATAGTCCCGGTCCACCCGGAATTCCCGCTGAAACCGGTGGAGGTAATGGATGGTATCGTCGACGGCGATACCCACTGCAATCGCGACGATTGTTATCGTCATTACATCGAGAGGAATCCCCCAGTGCCCCATCACGCCGAGAACGGTCATCGATGACAGAAGATTGGGCAGAACAGCGATCACAGCGATTTTTATAGAACGGAACAGGATCAGGAACATTCCCATGAGAGCCATCACCGTAAACCCAATCGTTTTAATCTGGGAATTAAAGAGGCTCTGCAGCATATTGTTATAGAGAACCATCAGGCCGCTCAATCGAAACGAACCCGGCTCCAGGCCGACCTTATTCACCAAATCGGATTCGATCTGCTTAATTAACTCGTTCCGGCGAAGTCCCGGAATTGAATCTTTTATC
>JBFIEP010000089.1:0-8019 GCA_041603335.1 Elusimicrobiota bacterium
CGTAGCCCCCGCCGGCGGGGCAGCGGTGACTCCAAGCGTCCCTTGATCGAAAGGCTTTGAGAAAGGATCATCCGCCGGCGCGATACCCGAACCAATGATATTGCGCCCCTTTTGACCGAACAAGCTTCCACGATCATCCGCATAATAATTCCACTGAATACCAAAATGCAGATCCTTGGTCAGCGTCACTTCGACAAGCTTCACTTCAATAAGAACCTGCTGCGGACGCACATCCAGATCGGCAAGCATACGCTCAAGCGACGCAATGCCTTCTAAAGAGTCCGTAATAATCAATGAATTTGATTTCAGATCGTGCACAAGGCCGCCCGTTCGCTGTTCCGCCGTCCGAACTGCCTTAATCGAATTCATAAGGATAGCACCATCGGCATATCGAAGAGGGATCACCTTCGTCTGGTTGATACCGGCGGCTCTTTGCTGAGCCAGCGATTCGGGAGTCACGACCCTAAGAATATTCGTACCGACCTGAATCGGAATTAGACTTTCCATCGAAAGCGCGGTCATAAACGCTTCATTAAAGGGAACCTCTTTAAGATGGAGCGTCATGGTTCCACTCACCTCGCTTCCGTAAACGAGATTAATCTGCGCTTTAGTCGCCAGAAGCTTAAGCACGTCCCGAACGTCCATGTCATCGAAATCGAGGGTAACGGGGTCGGTCGGGAGCGTTCCGATAATATCACGCCGGACTTTGGTGGCCGCCTTCTTGATGGGATCCCCGACGATTTTTTTAGCCTCCTCCCTTCCGGAAACCTCATCCATCCGGTCGTAATCTTTCGCTCGGGCTATTTGCTCAAGCTCTGAAGAGGCGGACGTCGTCATCTTGCTGGGCATATCCGCCTTCGGACGCCTCTTGCTTTTGGGAGCAGGCTCCGGCTCGGGCTCTTCATCAAAAGATGCCGCGGCAGGGGGTGCAGACTCGTCCTCTTCATCAACAACCGGCGGCGGGGGCGGAGCATCGTCAGCGACGTCAGGAATTGTGGGAACAGGAACTGCCGCGACAACAGGAGCGGTTGCCATCGAGGACTTTGGACGAAGAACCATCGGTTTCTTTTCTGCCGGAGGCCTCTTCTCGGCGGACTTCAAAAGCGTCACCCGCAAATCGCCGCCCTTCCAGGAGGCTCCATAACTCACGACATCATTCAGATACAAGACAACCCGGGACGTTAGATTCGGCTCCGGTTGAAACTGACCGGACCGCACACGTCGAATCATACTTCCTTTCCCCGGGATATAGTCCGATGTCGTCGCGTGCCGCGTGTCGGGAAGCTCAATCACGAGCCGCGCGGGATCCTCGGTCGTAAAGGCAGTGAACTTCCCCTTCCGGTTCATTCTAATCGTAACGCCGGTTTCATCAACATCAACCTTTTTAAGAGAAATCACATCGCTCGGAGCGACCTCGGCGGCTTCAACAGGGACGGCCGCAGGCGCTGCCACAGCCGCGATTGCGGCAGCGGCTTTTTTAGTCAGGCCGTCGGTAACGAGACCGATTTTTAAATCAGCCCCATCCCAACCCGCGTTGTAGGAAACCATCTCGGAGAGATAAATAACAACCCGGGAAACCATTTTGGGATCCTGCTGGAATTGGGCGGCCCGGACCCGTTTCAAATAATCTCCCTTACCCGGCAAATACTCGCTGGGTCCCACATATTCCGTATCGAATAAATCGATTACAAGGCGCGCGGGATCCTCGGTTGTAAAGGCATTGAATTTTGTTTTAGCGCTCAAGCGGACGGTGACGCCCGTCGCGTCGACATCCACGCGGTCAAACGTGATAATTTCATTCTCCAAATTAACCGCCGCCTCTGCAGGCGCGGCCACAGGCGCCGCAACCGCCGCGGCGACCTCAGCGGCCTTGCGGGGAAGATCCGAGGCAACCAACCCGATTTTCAAGTTGGAGCCCTCCCAACTCGCGTTGTAGGAAACGAGACCGGAAAGATACAGAACAACACGCGAAATCAAATCGGGTTCGCGTTGGTATTGGCCCGAACGAACACGCGTTAAATATTTTCCGTTTCCGGGCGTGTATTCGCTTGAGGCTACGTGTTCGGTGTCGAGCAGCTCGAGGACGAGGCGGGCCGGCTCGGACGTTGTGAACGCGTTAAACTTGACCTTCTCACTGAGGTAGACAGTAACTTCATCCTTCCCGACTTCCACGCCCTCAAGCGTGGCGGCCGCTGCCAGCAGCCCCGGGTCGGCGGCGAGAAGCGCTGCTGCGCATGTCGCCGCCCAAAATCGTTTTAACGTTTGGGTATTCATAAAATCACTCCTGGCCTGCTGGATTCTCGCCCGAATCCTTTTTCCCGCCTTCTTCCTCTTCATCCTCACCGAGGCGCAAGGTTTGAACGTCTTTTTCTTCGGTTAATAAAGTCACCGACTTTTGGGCGGCATTGATACGGCCGCTGACGCCCGGGATCGCTTCATTCTTAAACGTTAAAACCTTTCCCTTACGCAGCATGAAACTCATTCGCAGCTCTTCATCCACGAGGATCGCGTAGGTTTCTTTCTTTTCTTTCATAATTCCTTTGAGTTTCAGAGCATGGATACTGAAGGTCTCGAAAGAAAATTCCCGCTGCTCACTAGTAACGGCAACCTCGCCGGGCTGCAAAACAACAAAAGGATCGCGGTAACGATCCCCGCGGTAGAGATCCGAAATCGTCATCCTGACCGCTCCGGTAGACTCGGCGACCAGCTGGTCCACACGGTCAACGGCATCGGCCGCATGCGCGCTAAACGCGCATGAAATCAGAATAGAAACCGCTAGGGTTGCGATAAAGTTTTTCATCATCCTTTATATATGTACGAAACCAACTGAAACGACACTCCAAGCTGCGTTTCCCCGGACTTATTGACTGACCCGCCTGGAGTAAAACTCACTTCACGCGAGTTAAAGATTCTTTCCTCTAATGCAATCGCGGCCAAAAAACGTCCTAAATTGTGATACGTGGCATTAATGGAAAGAGAAAAACTGAACTCTTTAAAATGAGCCCTCGTCGTTGAGTTCGGCTGTCCGAAAGTTTTAATTTCTACATTATGCCTTCGAGCGAGATTCGAAATCGTATCGATTACTGTCGGGAGATCAAGATCCTTAGGAAGCTTCCTTTCAACCTTCTCCGCCTCTTGATTTAGTTTAACGAGCTGTTTCTTAATTTTATTAAGACGCCCTGCCTGGCGCTGGGCCTTTTGAATCTTACTCTCAACCGCTTCGATTTTCTTGGTGGTTTCGGTTATTTTTTCCGATGTCGGACCCCAAAAATATTTCACATACGCGAAGCCGCCGCCCCCGATAAACAGGACCGCTAAAACAGCCGCTTGCTGCTGTTCCTTCGTGAGTTCAATCTTTAGATCGGCCATAGCGTTATTTTTTCTTCTTTCCCTTCGTCTTGTCCTCGTAATCAACACTCATCGAAAAGGTTACGCCGCCGTCTGAAGTCAACGTCAGACCGCCCATCCGCTGGTTATGGAATTTCTCAGAGACATCCAAAGTCCGGTACCAGTCGGACACGTCTTCAGAGGATAAAGAGGCCACCCCCATCGTCAACTTCAAACCCTTATCGGCATTATGAGTCGCCAGGGACGTTAGGTAGATGCCCCGGGGGAAAGTACTCAGCAAATCCGTCATAAAAAGCGGATACAAGGGTCGCGACGCTTCAAGGTCTTTCATGACATCGAGACGACCACGGACGGCCTTGGCCTGGGTTTCAAGCGCTTCAACCTGGGCCACAATTTTAGCGAGCTTTTTAAACTTGGCCTCGCTTTCTTCAAGTGTTCTGACCAGCACGACTCCCTTATAGTAGTGCTTGAAAGAGATTCCTGTGAAAATCAAGAAACAAAACCCGGCCACGAAACCGACCTGGACCATGCGCTGCTTCTGGACCTCTTTGTCCAGGATTTCTTGCGGGACTAGGTTAATCTTAATCATGCCCAGTCCTTGTTCTTACGTAATGCGAGTCCCACGGCAACGGCCATTGACGGCATTATATCGGCAGGAATATCCTGGGGAGGCTCGGGCAGCATCGCAAAGGGTTTGAGCACATCAACAGGCACCTTCAATTCGGCCGCCAGCGCCTTCGCCAAATTCTTCATTGAGGCGGAACCGCCGGCGAGAACGATTTTTCCGATATTTCGTTCCGGGCCCTGGGACAAATAGAAATCTACAGATCGATGCAATTCCGCAACGAGATCTTTCAATACGCCCGTGACCGCCTGCGATACGCCGAGCGCATCCCGGTCCCCTTCCTGAAGCGCCTTCTCCTTTTCCTCGGCATCAAGGAGGATCCCGTGCTTTTTCTTAGCCTCTTCCGCCTTCGGCTGATCATACTGAAGGGCCCTCATCACAGCCTTTGTAAAGGTACTCCCCGAAATAAAGACGTCGCGGACCACGCGCGTCACTCCTTCCTCAATGATGGAAAGGTTTGTTACCGAATGACCGATATTTAAATAAAGCGTCGATCCCATTTGGCTATTAGGATCCGTGGTGGCCTCATGGACATTCTCAATGGCGAAAGAATCGACGTCGATAATCGACGGCTTCAGCTTCAACTCATCAAGAACATCAACACGCTCCTGCACGGCCTCTTTTTTGGCGGCAACGAGAACCGTTTCCATCTTCTTCTGCCCGTCTTCGGTGATTTCGTTTAGAACGTGAAATCCCAATTGAACTTCATTAATGTCAAAAGGAATAAAGGGCTCGGCCTCGGTAGCAAGCGTCGACCGCAACTCATCCTTCGTCAAAAGCGGAAATTTTACATAACGGACGATCACGGCATTTCCGGAAATCGAGACGGCGGCATTCTGAACCTTCAAGCCTTTCTCGATCATAAACGCACGGAGCCGGTTCACCGACTGCTGGCGCCGCTCTTCGGGACTCGCGTCGGCCTTGGCCTCGATAGGGATATGACCCCAAGACTTAAGCTTTAATTCACCCGCTTCTTTTTTGAAGTAAACGATTTTTACGGAATAGGACCCGATATCGATGCCGATGACATCCTGGGAGCCAAATAGAAGGCCCTCGACCTTTTCCCGCATTCCTTTAAGGTCGATTTTCTTAAGCTTCTCCTTTAACTCGGAGAGCTTGTTTGTTTTTTCAGGCACTGCTTCTTTAGCGTCCGCCATAGCTCCAGTTTAGACGCAGTCCCGCCGCAAAACAAGGCATCGTAACCAAAGACACGCTGTGACTTTAGATTACCACGCCAACGGGACATAAAAATACCGAGCGCCCCCTCCGAAATAATCAAAAGGGACTCTCGGCGCAAAACGACCAACCAGTGAGGTTTTAACAGGATTAGCTTTGTTTGTCAAGGCCTATTTCGAATATGGTACAATGCCCCGCCGTCAGAAAATTGAGGTTCCAGCAGCTATGACCCCTTCCCGTACTCAAGCCCTTCTCTTCGATTTTGGAGGAACTCTCGATTCCAACGGAATTCATTGGCCCGAGCGGTTCTTCTCCTCATATAGGAAGGCAGGAATAACGGTAGACCGCGGTACTTTTGACCGCGCTTTTTACGATTCTGACGATAATCTCCACAAACGCCACGATTTAAACGGTCTCGATCTGGAAGAAACCGTGCTCCTGCAATGCGCGGATACCGTAAAAACCCTTTTAATTTCGGAAGAAATCGGAATTCAGGTGGCAAAAGCCTTCACGCGGGAATGCCGGGACGCTTTTCAGGCAAATATACCCGTTTTAGAGCGCCTTTCGGCCAAATACAAACTCGGGATCGTTTCCAATTTTTACGGGAATCTTCAGTCTATTCTGGAACGCGAAGGGCTCGCGCGGCTTTTTGGCGCGGTCGCCGATTCCAATGCGGTCGGAGCCGTAAAACCCGATCCCAAAATTTTCGCTGCCGCCTACGAACCCCTCGGGGTTGCGCCTGAATCCTGCTGGATGATTGGGGATTCCGTCGCGCGCGACATGAAAGGGGCGTCCGCCCTGGGAATGCGGCTTGGGTTTATGCGCGGGACCCGGGGCCCCGAGGCCTTGGAAGATCTGGATGCGGTGTGCCTCGATTCTCTCAGCGACCTTGAGCCTGCACTTGAAGGGGCACTCGCGTGATTCGCAGCGCCGGAATAATTGCCGCCGGACTGGGAACACGTCTTTCCGCCTCGCATCCCGACACCATCAAACCCCTTATTGAAGTCGGCGGCCGCCCGCTTGTGTGCTGGATTATCGCGGGACTTCAATCCGCCGGCATTGAGCGGATTACGCTGCTTCATAATTCACGCGGCGTAAAGATCGAGGAAATTTTAAAATCCGCCTTCCCCGAACTCGCGTTTAATTTTCTAACCGCAGATACTCCATCGTCCTGGGCAAGCTTCCGTCTCGTCTCGACAGAGCTCGCGAAATCAAACGAGCGCTTCCTAATGAGTACCGTTGATGTGCTTGCCCCCGAAGAAGAAGTTAAACGGTTTGCAAAAGAGGCGGCGGATGCCGACGCGGCCCTCGCACTCACTCGTTTCGTCGATGATGAAAAACCGTTATGGGCCGACCTTGATTCCAACGGGAATGTCTGCGCGATCGGCCTCGATGCCTCAAAGAAGGAAACCGTTACCTGCGGCCTGTATGCCTTATCCCGGAAGGTTGTTGCTGGATTCAATTCAGACCATGCGCGGCTTCGCGAGTATTGGACGGCTTTGGTCCGATCAGGATCCCCTGTCCGCGGCATCATACTCGGCGACACCATCGATCTGGATCGACCCGAAGATTTTAAAGCTGCGGAGACCCTGCTCGCCTCCGCCCCCAACAAGAGGTAGTTATGCACAAAGCACTCGGAATTTTTCGCGAACTGACAAACTCCCCGAACCGGGAAACCGATGACGCCCTTATCCTAAAAGCGGTCCTGGAACAACTCGGCAACCTTGGTATCGAAACCAAGGCTGTCACGCCCGAAGAGCTCGATGATATGGAACTCGGCGACTACGACGTCATCCTCCCGATGTGTGAATCCTATCCCCGCATCACGCGCCTTAAAAATGAATTTGAAACACCGGGCCGCATTTGGATCAACCCGCCGCAGTCCGTCTTAAACTGCTACCGAACGACGATGGTACCGAAGATGCTCGAAACCGAAGGCGTCACCTTCCCCGACTCGGAAATTCGGATGGTTAAAGACGGAGCAGGTGCTCCCCCAACGTTTGAAGCTCCGGAAGGCTGGTGGATCAAACGCGGCGATGTTCACAATACCTGCGACCGGGACGTCGTCTACGCAAAAAGCTGGGCGGAAGTTGAAAACATTCTGGCTGATTTTGAAAAACGCGAGGTGATCCACTATGTGATTCAGCCTCATATCGACGGCGATCTTGTTAAGTTTTACGGAGCCGGCCCGGGCCGATGGTTCACGTGGTTCTACCATGATCCGGTTCGCGCGAAACGACTTCCGTTCGATTTAGATGCACTCGCGGCACAAGCGGCGAGCGCAGCGGCGGCCCTTGGCCCCGAAGTGTTCGGCGGAGATGCAATCATTTCTAAAAACGGAACGATCACATTGATTGATCTAAACTCATGGCCCAGCTTCGCCCTCGTTCGCCGCGAGGCGGGCGTTCAAATTTCCTGGCACCTGCAGCGGCGTTTGAAAGGAACTAAACAATTGGATAGCCGGAGGGCTGCGTAATATGACGACCTCGACCCCCACTAAAACGGAAACCGACGGCTGGATTCCCGGACCAAAGTCCGCGGCCCTGCATGACGAAGAACAGCGCTACATGACGCCGGGTCTCCAGCAAATTGCAACCTTCTCCAAGATCGCGATGAAGGAAGGAAAGGGCGCGATTGTTGTCGATGAGGACGGAAAGGAGTACATCGACTTTATCGCCGGCGTCTGCGTCGCCTCGATCGGTCACGGGCATCCGGTCTATGCCAAGATGATTTCCGAACAAGCCGCAAAAATGTCGGTAGGAAGCTTCACAACAAAAAACCGGGTTGAGTTCCTGCGCCGTCTTGTCACCAAAACGCCGAAAGGCCTGGACCGAACCCAGCTTTACTCAAGCGGTGCCGAAGCGGTCGAA
>JBFIEP010000090.1:0-7979 GCA_041603335.1 Elusimicrobiota bacterium
ATGTCGAATTCGCTCGGAACGATTTTGCCGGTGAAAGAACTGATTGATCTCGCCCATGAATTCGGTGCCCTTGCTTTAGTTGACGGCGCGCAGTGGGTGCCGCATTTGAAAACGGATGTCGCCGCATGGGATGTCGATTTTCTCGCTTTTTCTCCTCACAAGATGCTCGGCCCCACGGGTCTGGGGGTTTTGTACGGGAAATTCGACTTGCTTGATGCGATGGACCCTGTCTTCGGCGGGGGCGGCATGATTCAGGAAGTTTTCTACGACCGCGCGGTATACGCTCCGCCGCCTTTCCGCTTTGAAGCCGGAACGCCCAATATAGCCGACACGGCTGCATTTAGTGCGGCCCTCGATTATCTTGAAGCGGCGGGGATGGATGCGATCCATGCTCACGAAAAAATGTTAACCGCGAAAGCCCTGGAAATACTTGAGGCGGACGAGTTTGTAAGTGTTTTGGGACCGAAGAATATTGAACAGCGAGGGGGCGTTATTTCCTTCAACATCGCTGACTTGCATCCCCATGATGTCGGCCAGGTCTTTGATAATGAAGGGGTGGCCGTTCGCGTCGGTCATCATTGCTGTCAGCCTCTCATGCGAAAGCTGGGGGTTGGCGGTACCGCGCGTGCAAGTTTTTACCTCTATAACACACTCGAAGATGTCGAAGCCTTCGGGCGGGGGCTGAAGAAGGTTAAGGAATTTTTCAAGGTGGGTGTTCCCGTAAAGGCACGGTAATGGCTGAAGGCGACGCGGAATTACAGGATTTGTATCGCGACGTTCTCGTTGATTATTACCGCGACGAGACGTTTAAAGGAACGATTGAGCCGCACGATGTCCACGCGCATGGCGTCAATCCTGTCTGTGGGGATGAAATCGAAATTACCATGCGCGCTCCCGGCGGGTCTGTAGAAGAGATCAAGTTTACGGGGCATGGCTGCGTGATCAGCCGGGCCTCTGCTGCGATGATGTGCGAGGCTGTCGAGGGGAAGGATTACAAAGAGGCTCGTGAAATCGCCCGTTCGTTTAAGCGGTTCATGTTGGAAAAAGCCCCGGTCGAGTCTCTGCACGAAGAATTAGACGAGGTACGGGCTCTGGAGGGAGTCAGGAAGTTCCCTCTGAGAATTAAATGCGCCCTATTGGCGTGGAATACTTTTCTGCAGGGCCTTGATGAGAGCGGAAAGGGACATAAGGATTCAGAGTACCAGGAGAAACCGATGTGTGATACCGGAACGAAGGCATCCGAAGGAAGCGGTGATGCCGATCAGGAAGCACCAAAAGAATTGACGTTTAAGAGCGTGGGAGCTGCCATTGCCCCCGTTGAAGATCCTGAAATCCATGTCAGCATCGCGGAGCTTGGACTAATTTACGGCGCTGAAATAACAGATGCCAAAGAAACCGACGGTAAAAAGGTCAAGATTACGATGAGTCTTACATCCCCGGCCTGTCCTTATGGGCCGATGCTTCTCGCGTCTGTTCACGGCGCGCTCGCGAAGCTCCCCGGTGTGCGGGACGTCGATGTGGACCTTTCATTTGACCCGGTCTGGGATCCCAAGACGATGGCGAGTGAAGAAGCCAAGGATGAGCTTGGAATTTTCTAGGGGGAAATGAGATGCTGAAAATTTCCAGTTCCGTCGAATACGCCACCCGCATTATGGTGCGTCTGTCTACCTTGAGAGAAGAAGAAACGATCAGTGCCGAGAAGCTCGCTGGGACTGAGAATGTTCCGCGTGATTATGTCGATCAGATATTGCAGCGCTTGCGGCGGGCGGATCTCGTAGCCAGCCGGCGCGGTGCGCATGGTGGGTATCGACTCGCGCGGGAAGCGAATAAGATAACTGTCGGCAACATCCTTCACGCGGTTGACGAGGGTGTCTTTGAATCAGTTTGTAATAAGTATGCCGATGGCTCAAACCAGTGCTCGCATACCGCTGGATGTTCTATTCGCCCCGTGTGGAGCCGCCTCGAATTCCTTATCGACGATTATCTCGCAAAGGTGTCGTTGGATCAGCTCAACGAGAATGAGGAGTGCGTGAGTTCTCGCGTCAACGCTTTGTTCGAGACCGCAACCTAGGGCCGACCCGATGTCTGCTGCGGCTGAATTACACTGCCATTCCACTTGTTCCGACGGAACATTGACTCCCGCGCAGCTGATTGCCCGTGCCAAAAAAGTCGGCTTGAAAGCGCTTGTCCTCACGGATCACGACACTGTGTCCGGTATGGAGGAGGCTCGGGCGGCCGGGCGCGAACACGGCGTTCGCGTCGCGTGCGGCATTGAAATCAATACCGCCGAGGGCAGCAACGTCCATGTTCTCGGATATGGAATCGATGCCTCATCCAATTCGCTTTCTGTATGTCTGAAAAAATTTCGCGAACGCAGACGCGCACGTGCAAAACTTATCGTTGAGCGCCTCAATGCGCAGGGTGTCGAGCTCACGTATGAGGAAGTTGTCGGCGAGGCGAAAAACCTGGATTCAATCGGGCGTCCGCATATTGCCGACGCTCTTAGAAGACGAAAAGTTGTTAAAAGCCGCTCCGAGGCATTCGAACGGTTCCTGGCGCCGGGAAAGGCGGCGTTTGTCGATTCGATGGGACCGTCGGTTGTCGATGCAATCGAGGCGATCCGGGACGCCGGGGGATGGTCGTCACTCGCCCACCCGGGTACCGTCGACCCGGCGGTAGATATCGGACCGTGGGTTGAGGCCGGTCTTGGCGGGTTGGAGGCGTATTACGGCTCCCATACAGGTCCCCAGATTGAACGGCATCTTGCGACAGCCAAGCGATACGGAATTACGGCGACAGGAGGATCGGATTTTCACGGCCCGGGAACGGGGCGCAACGACCTGGGGAAGCACAAACTTCCCGAGGATGTATTTGAGTCTCTAGAATCCCGCCTCCTTTTTGATTAGTGAGAATTATCGCTCATCGCGGGCTTTGCCGCGAACACGGAGAAAATACGCTGGAAGCGTTCCAAGCGGCACTGGATTTTGGAGTCCGTCAGCTCGAGACCGACATTCGTGAAACTCCGGATGGAACGCTCGTTTTGATGCATGATGAAAACCTGGTCCGCGTTGCGGGAAAAACTGTTTCGGTTTCCAAGGGGCTCCATGCCTTGCGTGAGTGCCATCCCGTTGCGACACTTGATGAACTTGTAAACATACTCCCCGATGATGTGATCGTGCATTTGGATCTAAAGCATTGTTCGGCGGATCGGATAGTAAGGGCTGCGAGGGCTCTCGGTGCGCGAGCAACGGTTGCTTCAGCGGATGTTGAGCTGCTGCGGCGCGTAAAGGCGGTCGGTCCGGATTTGCATTACGGCTTTCAGCCGCGAACCCTCTCCATTGAAGAAGCAATTAAAATTGCAGGAGAATTCGATGCCGAGAGTCTCCGGCTGAATATCGATCGTATGAGCCCTGAATGGAGTTCGGCGGCCCGCAATGCAAAGCTCGAAATATTCGTGTATCCTGTTGATACGCGGGAAGCAATGGACCGAATGCGCGCTGCCGGCGTGGATGCCGTTTTTACCCGATACGCAGATTTGGAGTCGAGAGATGCTTGCCGTTAAGAAGAAATCCGCTGGTTCGCTTCCCCAACCATCCCCAAAACAGTTAGACACTGAAATCGACCGCCTGGTTGATTCCGGATTGGAGACGCTTGGTTATGGTGAGGCCCAATTGGAAGGTCTCGCTCTTAAAACCTGGCAGATCAACACGCTTAAAAAGGAAAAGAACGCCGTCATTCCCGCCCATGTCTATCAGCGTCCCGAGATTCTTGTCGGGGTCGCCGATCTTAAGGGCGATTCCTACAAGTTGGCGAAGGATTGTACGCAGGTAGAGGCCGATACGATTGTGTTTTGCGGGGTTCGGTTTATGGCCGAGACCGCAAAGATTTTAAACCCGAAAAAGGAAGTCCTCCTCCCGGCGAAAGAAGCCGGTTGTTCTCTCGCCGATTCGATTACGGGCAAGGATGTCCGGGCGCTTAAGAAAAAGCATCCGGGGCTTCCCGTTGTGAGTTATATCAACACAACCGCGGATGTGAAGGCCGAGAGTGATGTGATCGTTACGAGTGCGAACGCGGTTAAGATCCTTAATAAAATTTATGCCGATCACCCGAAGGTGATTTTTCTCCCTGATGCCTACATGGGACGCAATCTCGCCAATCAGTTGGGTAAGAAGATCGGTACTGAGATGATTATCTGGGAAGGAAAGTGCATCGTCCATGAGAACTTCGATGCGGGGTCCGTTAAGTATTATCGGAAGGTGTATCCGGGTGTGCAGATTCTGGCGCATGCGGAATGTTCCCCCGCTCTCGTGGACACCGTCGATTTTGTAGGCGGTACCGGCGATATGATGCGCTATGTGAAGGATTCTTCGGCCCCGCACTTTATGCTGGTGACCGAATGCGGTCTTGGGGATTTGGCGCGTACTGAGATGCCGGAGAAAAATTTCGTTCCGATGTGCCGGTTGTGTCCGTATATGAAGGCAATCGACCTGGACCGAATCCTACAGTCGCTTTCCGCGCCGAAGGCGTCACAGAAGATTACGGTGAACCCTAAAATCGCGCGTCAGGCGCGGTTGTCGATCGAGCGGATGTTCGAACTGGCTGAAGATAACACCCAGCGTTAGTTCTTTTTCTTCTGCGAAGCGCGAATTAATCCCACAACTTTATTCATCAGTGAGTTCGGAATAGGCACGGTGAGGTGATACTGCGCGATCTTCCACGTCTCTCCATCGCGAACGAGAACGCCCGAGCCGCGGGTTTCCCCGTAACTTTGATTCATTAACATCTCATCGAACCACGCGACGCCGCCGTCTTTCGAGTAAGAGACATGTCGGATCGTCGGGACGTAGGTCCAGCCCTTTCCTACCATGAAAAAAGGTTCGGCGTATCTTCGAAAATCATCAACGGGCCATCGTTCGCTCGCGTCGGTTCCGATGAAGTATCCCGTTTTTGTGAAATGTCCGAAGTAGCGTTCGGCATCGGCCTTCGATGCGGCGTCATGGAAGTCGTCAAGAACCGAGTCTACGGAAGCGGAGGCCGGCGCGGCGAATAGAAATAAGGCGAGTAGGATGAATTTCATTTGGTCATGATACTCCCTGTGGTCCCACTAAGCATAGGCCTTTTTTCTTTTAATTTTCGCCCTAAAGTCGGTTTCGCGGTCTTCCCGTAATGTCTAGGCTCTCCACGTGAGAATAATTCTCGCGATTGCCGTCGCGTTGCTCCCCGTAGATTCCTTCGCGCGCACCTTCGCGCGCGTGAACAGCCTGCGCGGTGTGCCTGCCGGGCTTGCTCCGGGAATTCACCCTGCCCAAACCGCTGCCGCCGCTCCTCTGCTGTTCTCGGCCCCGTCTCTCGGTGCAGGAAATGCCGCTGACATTGAGCAGACCTTTGGTAAAGCCGTCGCCTGGGGGGAAAAGGTCGAGTTCGCCGCTTCATCGAGGCGTACGCTTACGGCCTTGCGCAGTCCCTCGGCTTCGGTTGAGGACAAGCGTGCGGCTATCGCGGAGACGATTGCCCTTCTTGAAAATGCCTGTGTAAGCGGTTGTAGTTCCGCCTATCAGGTGATTGCCGATCTGGGAACGCAGGCTGTCGACCTGTATGAAGCCGAGGCGCCCGAAGAACTAAGGGAAACAGTCGATGTTCCAATTGCGGAGCTGCGCAACGCCGTCCGGAAATTTTCCGACGCGCTCTATCGTTCCGATCCTGCAATTCTTCAGTATCGCCTAAAAGCCGTTCTGGATCTTCTGAAATACCTGCTTGCAACCCAGGACGAGGCATTATTCGCCTTATTCTCTCCCGACGGCGGCGCGAAGGCGGCCGGGGGAAAGGCCGTGAAAAACGGAGTGGAGTTTTTTAAACAAGCGGCGACCCTCGGGCGTTTGGTTTTAACGCTACGTGACACGAAAAACCGAGAGCAGATTGGATCCGAAGAAATGAAACGGGTCGTTGCGGATGTTCAGCAGCTTGGATTTTTCTACATCAAGCTCGCCCAGTCGCTTAGCAACTCGGCGGTCGCGTTTAACCCTGAAGCGGTCAGCCAACTCAAAATTCTGCAGGACCGATTACCCCCGATGGAAGCTTCTGAAGTACTGAAAGTCATGCGTGAGGATTTTGGGGAGGAAGCGGGGGACATCTTCGTCGATTTTGATGCCTCGAGACCGATTGCGACGGGTTCGGTCGCGCAGACGTATCGCGCCAAGCTGAAGACCCGCTGGGGCGGACTCCGGGATGTGGTGATCAAGGTTCGCCGGCCGGGACTGCATCGCCGCTTGGATCAGAACCGGATTCTCAACGGTGTGTTAATTCGAACCGCCCGCGTATTTTCCGAGCCGGCTTACGAGCCCGTTTTTGAGTTCACGCGCGACCAGGTGCGAGGGCTTGAAGATGCGTTCGAGGGAGAGTTGGATTTTGTTGCGGAGGGGGGGCGGACCGCCCGCTTCCGGGCGAAGAATCTGTTCCGCTGGGGATTGGCCTCGGCACCGAAGGTCTATCAGGAGCATACGACCGAGCGCGTTTTAACGATGGCCGCTCTTCCCGGAGACAATGTTGATCGCATGATCGAGAGCCTGCACCGTCTTCGAAAAAATCCTAAAGCAGAACGGCATCGCCAAAAAATCGTGCGGCGTTTATTTTCGAAGTTATTCCAAACTGTTTTAGATCAGGCATTCGTGCATCGTGAAATGCACGGCGATCTCCATCCGGGGAATATTCTGGCGACTCGAAGAGGCCGCTTGGGTTTGGTGGACTGGAGTCAGACATTCTCAACACGCGGGTTATTGCTGCGCCCTGTTTTTTTGGCATGGCATGCCGCCCGGGGGAACGCCGATAAATTTTCGGGAACTCTCGCAAAGATGGCTGAAGAACGGTTCTCGAATCATGAGGGGCTGCGTGAAATTTCCCGGGAAGCATTCTCTACCCACCCGAAAGGGTGGGCTTGGAATTGGTCTGATGAGGAAATTCAAAAAGTGGTTGCAGGGGTCGGCGGAATTATCCGCAAGGCCCGCGGGGACTTAGGGCTCCGGCTTTCTCCCGGCTATGCCCAATTATTTAGAACGCTGGTCCCGGTGTTTGGAACTCTATTTGCGCTGGGTAAGATGCTGCCCCGGGCGACCTTAATCCGGATTGCGGTTATAAAGGGGTTGATATTCTGGCCCCTGGGCCTCGTGCGCCGGGCGGCGAATGCGAGCGTCGCTTGGCCGCTAGAGCGCTACGAAGCCTGGACGGACGCCCAAGTCCGCTAGCTGAGTTTGTCGCCTAGTTTCAGGCTGATCATGCGCTTCTTGCCGCGAAACACATTAAGAGTCCATTCGCCATTCATATAAACGGGGAAGGTTCCGGCCGAGTTGTCGGCGACCTTCTTAACCCAGGTGCGCAGCATGCGCTTCGAGGGCTTTTCCCGGGTGATTCCTTCGCTCTCTTGGAGTTCCTTGAGGCGGGGTCCGGGGATTTTGTTTACGGGTGGGTTGGGGTTCATTGTCATCATGTCTTTATCATAACTCAGGCCCTCTAGACCCCCTAGAGGCCTAGGTACTATGGGCCCATTGTTATTGGCTCCAGAAGCGGATTTGACCAAATGTGAAATATCATTGCGCATTGTGTGAAATCTGATTATCCTTTCTGGGAGGATCATCATTATGGGACAAACGGGTTGGCAGTCGTTCGCGCGCGCTGTAGAACGGCTTCGTCAAAAAGCAGGTTATGGCTCAGCGCGATCGTTCTTTCAGAAATGTGGGGGCGCTGCCTATTTTGGCTGTGGATATAGGCAATATTTGAATATTGAGAAGGCCCGGTCAGCGCCCTCCTCCAAGCTCATGGCGAGGATCGCGACGGCTCTTAAACTATCTGAGTCTCCTGATGACGCCAGGGAATTCGCCTTGGCCTACCTCCGATCAACTATAGGACCCGGTGAGCTCTTGGAGCTGTTTGTTAAGTCCCTGGGCCTATCACCTCCTCCCGCAGGTACAGGAAAGCAGAGTGCCCTC
>JBFIEP010000091.1:0-7948 GCA_041603335.1 Elusimicrobiota bacterium
CATGTCTGGCCTTGCTCGCTGCGCTCGCATGGCCGGAACTCCCACGGAAACGGCGCGTGAAAAAAATTCCCGCTGCCGCGACTTTGGCGATTCTGATGTTATGTGCGGTCGGCACCCGCGCGATGCCTTCAGAAATCAATGTCTGGCAGGGCAACCGCGATTACAAAGATGGAAATTACGGGAAAGCACTCGAGCACTATCACACGTCCGGTCCCGACACGAGTAAGGGTCTATTCAACAGCGGCGCAGCCTTGTATAAAATGGGGGAGGCCGAAAAAGCGGCCGGGGCCTATGCGACGCTGATTGAGCGCCTCGATCCGGACCCCAGTTCACCCGCCCTCCCGGTCGACGCGGATAAGACCGCGAGAGCAACAGCGCCCAAGGCTTACTACAATCTAGGGAACTCGCTATACAAGATGAAGCGATTTGATGAAGCGGCGGGAGCCTATAAACGATGCTTAATACTCGATCCCAAGGACGAAGATTGTCGTCACAATCTTGTTCTCTCGCTGCGCCCACGCGACAAGAAAAAACAACAACAGGAAAAGAAGGACAAGGAAAAAGACAAGAAGAAAGACAAACAAAAGGACAAAAAAGACGACAAGGGAAGGCCCCCGCCGCCGAAGGACCGTCCGCGTCAGCAGGAATTCTCAAAGGAAGACGCCGAGCGTCTTTTAAAAGCGGTACGGGAGAAAGAACGCGCAGCCCAGAAGCGGCAACCGCTTCAGCAGAATTCGACAAAAGGAGATCCGTCGGCGGTAGGAGAGGACTGGTGAGAACCCTCCTGATATTATTCCTATTTGCGGCATCACCCGCTTCGGCTGTTCTTAAGGTGCACACAAGCGTCAATCGCACCAGCGTGGCCATCAACGAGCAGCTCGTACTCACGGTCGTAATTTCGGGAGACCGGAGCAAACTACCGCAGCCCCAGCTTCCTTCGCTCCCCCGGTTTAACGTCCATAATGCGGGACGCAGTACCAACTTTTCATTCCAAAACGGCAGGATTGCGAGTACGGTTCAATATACGTTCGTTCTCGTTCCCCGTCTAATAGGGAAGGCCGCCATCGGTCCCGTGACCGTATCGACCGGTCGGGAAAGTGCTCAATCACAACCGATTCAGGTCACAATTTTAAGAGCCGGATCCCAGCAGCCCGCGGCGGCGAACCAACAAACGTCGCCCCAACCGCAAGCCTTACCGCAGCGAAAAAAACAAGCGGCCGCCGGCAACGCTGCCCCGCGCGGACCTGATATGTTCGTGACGGCCAGTCTCGATAAAAAAAGCCCCTATGTCAACGAACAGACAATCCTTACCGTACGGTTTCACACCGCCGTTCGACTTCTGGGAAATGCAGAATGGACCGAACCCGAAACAAAGGGGATGCTAACGGAAGATCTGCCCCCCGGAGAACATTCGGAAAGAACCTACCAAGGACGCCGATACTTTGTATCGGTTATTAAGATGGCCCTTTTCCCGGTCCAACCCGGGAAACTCGAAGTCGGCCAAAGCACGATAAAAACACGTATCGCAAAAAATCGGAGAGTGGACCCATTCGCAGCCGATTTCTTCCAGCAGTTTTTCGCACAAGGACTCGGCTCTGAAGTTAAAGCTCTCAAAACCCGCGCCATCCAATATACCGCACGCCGCCTCCCGGAAAAAGGGAAACCTTCCGGATTCGGCGGAGCGGTCGGGAAATTCTCGATCGCAGCGGAAGTAGACCGAGACAAGGCCAAGGTCGGGGATGCGGTAAATCTCACGGTCACAATTCAGGGGAAAGGGAATCTTAAATCCATCGGGGATGTAGAACTTCCGGAAATGACCGAGTTCCGTTCCTACGAGATGGTCGGCTCGCTCAATCAGGAAAAAGACAAAAACGGGGTCCGTGGGTCGAAAGTATTTAAAACGGTTTTAACGCCCAAGGTATCCGGAAAACTCTCCATTCCCGCAATCCCATTTTCGTACTTTGACCCCGCCCGGGGGAAATACCGGATCGTAAAAACCAAACCCATCGAAGTACAGGTAGAAGCCGGACAAGTCGCGCCCGCACCCGCCCCGATGGTATTCAGCAACCAACCCTCCGGGGGGCAGATCACAACCGTCACACAGGACATCCGCTACCAGCACGATGCCCTCCGTCCATCCAATACCGCACGCTGGGCGGCGCTTATTTCATCGGCGGGAACCCTTACCGTGCTCCCGGCCTTTCTATTCTTCGGAAGTGTCGGCTGGTCTTTCTATCGCGACCGGGAACGTTCCGACCCCGCCGGATCCCGAAGAAGGAACGCGATCGGGAATGCCAAGAAACACATTCGCAGCGCCCGCAAACATACGGATTCTGCGAAAGCGGCCGGAGAACTGGCGGAAGCCTTATCCGGATACCTGGGGGACAGACTGAATCGTTCCGCCTCCGGTCTTACACTTAAGGACGCGAAGGCCGCACTGAAGCTTTCCTATCCCGACATGCCCGACGGGCACCTCGAACAGTTGTCCCGCGTATGGCGGGAACTCGAACGCATCCGTTTTGCCCCGGACCAACATCTTGATGCCACAGTCGGAGACCTCGCCCAGAGCGTCTCAGACCTTCTCGGTGTTTTCGAAAAGGACCTCGCATGAATCTATTGAGACTCGGCCTCCTGCTTTTACTGACCGTGCCGCTCGCGGCGGAAGAAGGCGCACGGCGAATTACACCCGAGGAAGCGTTCAAAGAAGCGTCGACGCATTTTAGAGCCTCGAACTTCACCGAAGCTGCCGCACTGTATAAGAAAACCGCAGCGCTCGTTTCCGATAGCCCTTCGGCCCACTACAATCTCGGAAACACTCTTCTGAGAATCCAAACGCCGGGATCCCTTGGACATGCCATCGCAAGTTACGCCCGGGCCTTCCGCCTCGCACCGCGGGACGCAGACATCCGCCACAATTTGGATTTTGCACTTAAACTTGCGGGAGAAGAACTGGTTCCTGCGGGGACACCGCCAATACTCTGGCTCGCGTTTCACAGCTTAAGCCGGACTGAACTCACGGCTCTACACCATCTATTTCTCTGGAGCGCGCTGCTGCTTGGAACTCTTTGGGTGGTCCGGCCCGAATGGCGGGAGCGCGTCTGGACGCCGTTGGCTGTCTTTTGCGGGCTTTGGATGGCAACGGCAGGCTGGTGGGGGGCACGGACAGCCATCGCGATGAATGATCCCGCTATTGTCGTCCGGATGAACGCTGAAGTTCGCAGCGGTCCGGGTGGAACTTTTTCAGTTGGGTTTAAAGTTCCGGAGGGTCGCCGCGTATCGCGTATTGGCGGCCGAAAAGGGAAGTGGGTCGAGATCGGGGTTCCGAAAGAAGGGCTAAAAGGCTGGATCGACGCGGACGCACTCGAACCTATCTAATCAGGGAAACGTCGGAGAGATCGGCGTAAGCGGAATTCGAGGAAACTTCTCTTTCAGTTCCGGCTTTTTTGCCGCGGCTTTTTTCGAATCCGGTGCCGCTTTTTCCACAACCGCTTTTTTTCCCGAACGCTTCCCGGAAGAACGGCGTTTGCCCTTACTACGGGACCGGGATTTACTTCGGCTGGATGATTTTCGCCGTGACCTTGAGCGGGATTTACTTCGACGGCGAGCCTTGGGTTTTGGCTTCGGTTCCGGCTTCGCCGACGGCTCCTCTCCCAACTGGGGGGCCAGCATATCCGTTGAATCGGTTTGAGCAGAAACGATCGAGGCCAGGCCAAACACGCCAGCTAAAACAATTGCAAGGAACCGCGTCATAGTCGATACGGTAGCAGGGCAATGTTGCAATTTCAAGTCGGGGAGAGGCGTTGCTTTCCCTCTAAATCGGAACCATACTTAAACCATGCCTCGAATAGTAGTGTCTGCCCTTCTCATCCTTATCGCGACCGGGGGAACCCCCTATGCCAATCCGCCCTACGAGAATAAATCGAACAACCCCGCGCTGAAGGCTTATAATCAGGGAAGCTTCAAAACAGCCTTCAACCTGGCAAAACAGTCGAAACTCAAGCGAACCAAGGATGCGATGTTCGTCATGGGACTTATATACCTCCACGGGGAAGGCGTTTCAAAAAACATCGCGTTTGCAAAAAAATATTTCAATGAGGCCGCGAAGCGTGGGCATGCTCCATCGATGGCGCAATTGGGGCTCATGGTTATTAAGTCCAATGAGAAAGCCGGCTTATATTGGCTTAAGAAATCTGCGAATGCCGGATATCTCCAGGCGAAAGGAATTCTTGGCTCCATGTATGTCGAAGGTTCGATCATTGATGCCGACGCGGACGACGGCCTACGGATGCTGGAGGCGGCCGCAGATCAGGGCGACCATGAAGCGATGAGACTTTTGGGAAATCTCTTAGTCAGAGGGGATTTCATAGAACATAATATCGAGCGGGGCTTGCCCCTTTTGAGCGGGTCTGTTTCCATGGGAAATGGAGTCGCAGCGTATGAACTAGGAAACGCATACGAGATCGGACTCATCAACGACAAGAAAGAAATAGCAGAAGCAAACCGTTGGTACTTGAAGGCGGCGAAGCTTGGAAATGTCCCTGCGATGATGAAAACCGCGCATCATTTTTCAGATGAAAATTCCGAAGATGCAGACCTGAAACAAGCCTTTAAATGGCACCAACGCGCGGCGCGGCGCGGTTCTCCGGAAGCGTATGTACGAGTGGCAAACCACTACTTTTACGGCTCGGGAACGGAACAAGATTTCAAGAGAGGATTGAGCAACGTAAATATAGCGATAGAGAAAGGTGTGGCAGAGGGCCACACACTATTAGGCTCCATGTACTTTAGAGGGGTCGGTGTAGATTTAGACCTCGATCAGGCCCGGCTGCAATTCTGGAAGGCGGCGCTCATGGAGGAACCCAAAAGCCTGGAGAGAATCGCCCAAACCTATTCCTCCTCAAAAAAACAACATGACCCGGAAGTCTATGCCTGGCTTCTCGCTGCCGAGAAACGGGGCTCGGAGATGTCCGCTGATTCCCGGATTTACTACGAAAGCAACCTGAGTAAGAAAATGCAGGCCGCAGCCGAGTCCCGTGCGGTATTCATTGTCGACCAACTTGAATATGCGGAAAAAGCGCCCATCAAAAATCCTCTGGTCAATGATAACGAGGGGCGGAGCGGAATGGCAGACGGTCCCAAAATATCGGCGGAAACGACCATAGCGCTTCCCTCCGGCGGTCCTCCCGGCCCCGACGCGGCTCCGGACTCAAGGTCCACCAACAATTCTGTCACCGAGCCTGTCGAGGGCATCACAGCCGCCCCTATCGCCGCACCGTAATCACGTTGACAGTCCTATAAACCTGATCCATACTGTGCCTGTGGACGGATCTGTGAAGACATCATCCCCGACGTCGACCCCGCTGCAGAAACTCATCGATGGGGTCAACGGTGTTTTAATCGGCAAGGAAGAGGTCGTCCTGCGCGCGGTTGTCACTCTGATCGCTCGCGGCCATCTGCTCATCGACGATGTTCCGGGCATCGGAAAAACCCTCCTCGGCCTCGCAATATCGAAATCGATCGACGCGAAATTCCGCCGCATCCAATTCACAAACGACCTGCTGCCCTCCGATATCCTGGGCGTCAATCTCTATAATCAGCGCGACCAGTGCTTTGAGTTCAAACCCGGTCCAATCTTCACCAACGTCCTTCTTGCCGACGAGATCAACCGCTCGACGCCCAAAACCCAAAGCGCATTGCTTGAAGCGATGAATGAATCCCAAATATCAATTGAAGGAAAAACCTTCAAACTCGAGGCACCCTACTTTGTGATCGCAACTCAAAACCCGGTTGAGTACCATGGAACCTTTCCGCTTCCCGAAGCACAACTCGACCGCTTCCTAATGCGCGTCCAGATCGGCTACCCACAGCCCGATGATGAGGCCGCCGTTTTACGGGGAGGAGAAATGAGTACACGTCTCAGCGCGCTAACGGCTGCGCTGACAACCACGGAAATAGTCGATCTTCAAAAACGCGTTGAGAGTGTACACGCCGAAGACTCCCTACTTTCCTATATTGTTGCGATTGCGTCTGAAACCAGGAAAGATAGGCGTGTCCGTTTAGGGTTAAGTCCTCGCGGATCCCAGGCCATGCTGCGTGCGGCCCGTGCGCTTGCCCTTATCCAAGGAAGGGACTACTGCATTCCCGACGACGTAAAGCGCATCGCTGCACCCGTCATTGCCCACCGCCTCGTCCTTGAAAGCGGGGAACACGGCATCGCCCGTGTCGAGGAGGGAGAACGCCTTGTTGCCGAAATCCTAAAACAACTTTCACCGCCTTCTTAAGGACGCCGCCGTGAGGCTCACGCCCACTGGACTCATCGCATTCTGTCTTCTCGGCTTAACGCTGTTTGCCGCGCTCGCCAGCGGCAATAATCTCCTTTACCTCCTATACAGTCTCATGGTATCGGCATTTGCCGTTTCGGCGGTCCTTGCGCGCCGAGCGATTGCAGGAGTGCGGGTTCAAATCCGCTTTCCGGATCGGGCCTACAAAGGAACCGCGATTCGGGTCCGGGCGATGCTGACCAACACCGGCCCGCGCTCCGTCCACATGATGCGAGTCCGGCTCGGCCAGGACACCGTCCTCTTTGAGAGGCTCGCCGGGCAGGAATCACGCGTTGGCGATCTGGAAACCACCCTCCACCATCGCGGAAAAAATCTCCTCTCCGAATTCAGCCTGGAGACCCGCTTCCCGTTCGGATTGCTTATCGCGCGCCGGCCCATCACCGCTATCGGCACGGGCGTTCCACGGCCGCGGGATGCCCGGGACGCGGGGGAACTCAACGCCGATGCACAGTCTTCCGGCCGACCGCGCCCGAAAAAAGGGGCGGGGGATGAGATTTTCGGCATCCGCAGCTATGACGAAAGCGACGAATCGCGGTTGATCAACTGGAAACTCTCGGCACGCACCGGCCGTATTCTCGTCAATGAATTCGCGGAAACCGGCGGACAGAAAGTAACAGTCCGGGTAGAAGGAGGGTCGGGACCCGCCGCCGAAGCACGCATCATCGAAGCGGCATCCGCATGCGCCTATTATATAGGACGCGGTGCGGACGTAAAACTCGAAACGGATGAGAGTGAGAGCGGCTACGGGAAAGGCCTCGGCCACCTCGATAAAATGTTAACGGCGCTTGCGATGCTGGGGGAAGGGAAAAAAGCCCGGTCCTCGCCGCCGTCGGGGACGTTTGAAACCCCGCTCCCAAGTCCCGAACTGCTGACTTGGACAGCGATCGGGGGGCTGCTCATATACTCATCTCTCTTTCTCATCGACGAAATTCCGCGGCCCCTCCTCGTGATGTTCGCGCCTATTTACCCACTCGGCTGGTGGATGGACCGCCAAAAAATTTATCTTCCGGATTTCTTTTGGCACATCGGTTCTCTTTCCTTCCTCGCCTACATTCTTCTATACGATTGGCACGCTAGCGGAATAACACTCTCAAACACGCATCTTCTGATGTACATGATTTTCAACAGGGTCCTTTCCCCAAAAGGCAGAAAGGATCTAAATCAGATCTTTCTCATCTACTTCCTGGCGTTCTTCCTCGTTTCCGGACAAACGATTTCCCTCAGTTACTTCATCCACTTCCTTCTCTACACGATATTCGCATCGGGCTGGCTGGTCCTGGAACAACGCCAAGGGCGGCATGCGCCCGCTCCCTCAACCGCTAAAGGGATTTCGACAATTCCGATCCCGGCGCTGGCGGGAGCGATCGGCGCTGTTCTCGTTGCGACAGGAATCGCTTTTGCGGCAACACCCAGAATCGAACCCCTTCGGCGCATGAATCCCTTTGTCGCAATGGGCTTGGACAAACGGAGAGTCAAACAAGACTTCGTCGTGCAGTTCACCGAAAATGTTTCTCTCGGCATTGCCACCCCTCCCGCGCCCTAGACGTACGATTCGACCGTCTCACAGGACTGCTTGAGACGTGCCGAGAACACATGGCGGTGTAAGA
>JBFIEP010000092.1:0-7898 GCA_041603335.1 Elusimicrobiota bacterium
TGGTGTCAGGCTTTGCTTTATTGCTTTTCTAGAAAAGCAATAAAGCAAAGCCTGACACCAAACGAGGAGGAATTATGGAAGCGCTTGGAATGATTGAAACCCGCGGGCTGACTGCCTGCATCGAGGCTGCGGATGCCGCAGTTAAGGCCGCTAACGTAAAGGTTGTCGGCTACGAGAAGGTCGGAACCGGACTCGTCACAGTACTGTTTCGCGGTGAAGTCGCAGCGTGCCGTGCTTCGTGCGATGCCGGCGGCGCTGCCGCGCAGAAAGTCGGTGAGCTGATCGCCGTACATGTGATTCCGCAGCCGCATCCGGATCTCGAGGGCAAGATGCCGATCTCCCTCGCCGAAGCCCGCCGCAAGTAAGCGGTCGTGATTTTTGCGAGAGTCGTCGGTACTGTCGTTTCGACCAACAAGGACGAGAAGCTTGTCGGCAAAAAGCTTCTTTTGGTCCAACCGGTCGAGATCGGCGGTGCGCCTAAAGGTAATCCCCTTGTTTCCATCGACGCCGTCGGCGCCGGGGAAGGGGAGCTCGTCCTGCTCGTTCAAGGGTCTTCAGCACGTCAGACGTCGGTCACCGAGGGACATCCGGTAGACTGCACCATCTGCGCGATTGTCGACTACATCGAGAAGGGTGGGAAAACCGTGTTCGATAAGGCCAAGGACGCGGCATATTCGGTGAAGTAAGAAAGGTATTCGGATGGACAAGGAAGCTATTGCGGCCGTCGTTACCGAAGTCCTCAAGCGCTTGGAGCAAAACGGAGCGTCTGTCCCCGCCGTTAGCGGGGGCGGAGCCCCGTCTGCTCTGGCGCCTCAAGAGGGTTTTGTTTTTAGCAATCTGGACTCTGCCGTCGAGGCGAGCGAAAATGCACAGCGTGTTTATCAAGAGCTCGGACTCGAGCAGCGCGAAGCGATTATCGCCGCGATGCGTAAGGCCGGAGTGGACAATGCTGAACCGCTTGCACAGTTGGCTGTTCAGGAGACGGGAATGGGGCGTTATGAGGACAAGGTTCAAAAGAACCTGCTTGCCTCGAAGAAAACGCCGGGCCCCGAGTGTCTGCGCGCAACCGCGCGAACCGGAGACAAGGGACTGACGTTGACCGAATTTGCACCGTTCGGTGTCGTCGCGTCGGTAACGCCTTCGACAAACCCTACGTCGACGATAATCAATAATTCGATTTCGATTCTCTCAGGGGGCAATAGCGTTATCTTTGCTCCTCACCCAGCTTCGAGCAAATCCTGTAGAGCCACGATGAAGCTTCTCAACGAGGCCATCGTTTCTGAAGGCGGCCCAATGGGGCTGATCTCTGTTGTTGAGCCAGCGTCGCAGGAAGGTACGAAAAATCTTTTGAGTCACCCTCGAATTCCCGTCAATTTGGTAACGGGAGGTCCAGCCATTGTGAAGGTTGCGATGACAGCGGGTAAAACCTGTAAAACGATTGCTGCCGGTCCTGGTAATCCGCCCGTTGTTGTGGATGAGACCGCTAAAATTGAAGAGGCCGCTAAAGGTGTCGTGACGGGTTGCTCGTTCGACAATAACGTTTTGTGCACGGCGGAAAAGGAAGTGATTCTCGTCGATGCAATTAAGGACCGCTTCTTGGCGGCGTTGCGCTCGGATCCGCGTGCGTATGAGCTTAATGCCGAGCAGCTTGCGGCATTAACGAAGGAAGTCATTATTGAGGGTGGTAGGGGCTGTAAGGATCCAAAGCTGAATCGAAAGTATATTGGCAAAGACGCTGCTGTTATCGCCAAGGGAATTGGTCTCAACGTTCCTGCCGGAACCCGGGTGTTATGGTCCTTTGTCGATAACGATAACGAATGGATTTGGACTGAGCAGTTAATGCCGGTTCTTCCGATTACCTCGACACCCTGTGTGGATTCCGCAATCGAACTCGCGTATCACGCTGAAGGATATAACCACCATACGGCGTCTATGTATTCGATGAATGTCGAAAATCTCACGAAGATGGCGCGCCGATTGGCGTGTTCGATCTATGTGAAGAATGCCCCTAATTTTAACGGACTCGGCATGGGTGAAGGATATGCGACCCTATCGATAGGAACTCCGACAGGAGATGGGCTTACGCAGGCGACGCATTTCGTGCGGCCTCTTCAGTGCAGTCTCGTCGGACATTTTAGGATCGTTTAAGAGGTAATAATGTTAACTGGATATTCGATTGGACTTCTGGAAACTGCTTCGCTGGCTAAGGGCATTGAAGCTTCAGACGCAATGGTGAAAGAGGCCGGCGTTGATCTCGTCGCGGGCAAGGTCATTGCGCGCGGTAAATACTCAATTCTTATTCGTGGACCGATTGGTGAAGTTGAGTCGGCAATGCGAGCAGGTTCTCGAATTGCCGACAAGTCGGTGATCCATAAATTTATTATCAATAATGTGCATAAGCAAGTGATCAATACGCTCGAGAAGCGCAGCGGAGTTTCAGAACTTGAAGCGTTTGGCATGATTGAAACAAAGGATGCTATCGCCGCGATTCACGCCGCCGACGAAGCTGCTAAGGCCGCGAATGTCCATCTTATCGAAACCAAGGCGGTTCTTCCCGGCGGGAAGGGATATGTCTCGATGACGGGATCTGTTGGTGATGTGCGCACTGCGATAGCGGCTGGAATTCTGGTCGTTCCGGCGGGACAGCTCGTAAGCCATATTGTGATTCCGCATGCCGATCCGCAGCTGCTCAATACGGTAGGGAAATAATTTATGGCGCAGCTTGTAATTGGTTCTGATCACGGCGGCTTTGAGGCCAAGGAGAAGCTTAAAAAGCATCTCCAGGACTCCGGCCACGCAGTGACTGATTTCGGCTGCTATTCGACGGAAGCCGTCGATTATCCGGATGTTGCTCAGCTCGTGGGAGAGGCAGTCGCCAGGGGCCAATTCGAACGCGGAATTTTAATCGATGGTTTTGGCGGGGCGGTTGCTCTTGCTGCGAATAAGATCACAGGTGTTCGCGCTGTTTGCGCCTACGATGTCGTGAGTGCCAAGCTTGCGATGGAACATGACGATTGCAATGTTGTGTGCCTCGGCGGGAAAACGCACGGAGAGGTTACTCTTAAAGCAATTTGCGATGCCTTCTTCGCTGCGAAATACGGCGGGGGGCGCCACGATCGGCGTCTCGGGAAAGTGCTCGCTATCGAACGGAAGTATATGCGCTGATGAAATGTGCACGGATAATCGGAAGGATTACGTGTTCCCGTCAGTATGAGACGCTGGACCGTAAAAAACTGCTTTTGATTCAGCCGTTGGATTGGGAAAGCGCGAAGCCCAAAGGCGATCCTGTTGTGGCGGCGGATGCCTGTGGATCGGGTTCGTCTGAATTTGTGTACTGGGTTGCCTCGCGTGAGGCTGCAGTAGCGTTTGAAGATCTGCCGCCTGTGGATGCGGCGATTATTGGAATCATCGAAGGGCACCAGGTGAAAGATTTTAGAACGCGTGAGAGAAGCGACTGATGTTTATTGGCGAAGTCGTTGGAAATGTTTGGGGCCAATATAAACATCCTAGCCTCGATAATAAGAGGCTCCTTTTGGTTCAGCCGATCGATCCGATTACGGAAAAAAAACTCGGTGACCCGGTGATGGCTGTCGATGGTGATGTCCAGTCTGGGCCGGGCAGTATCGTGCTCGTTCTGGATGAAGGTGGCTCGGCGAGACAAATTTTAGGGGACGACAAAGCTCCCGTCCGTACAATCATTTGCGGTGTTATCGACACCGTTTGTATGGGAGGGAAGGAGAAGCACTATGCGTGAACAAGAACTCAAGGATATTGTTGAAGCGGTGGTCCGCGTTTTGGGTGAGAAAGGTTATCTTTCAAAGTCGAAGTCCGATTGCGGATGCTCGACCGGCTCTGGTCCGAAAGGAAACGTTCAGGTGACGACGGGAACGGCCGGAAAGGTATTTGGCTCTTGGAATATTTCCAGGAGCAACCCGATTACTCCCGAGCCTGTTTTGGCCGCTAAAACCGAAGATCACACGCACGGCCCGGATTGTCCGCATTGTCATAAGGCCAGCGGCCTCAAGGAAGTTGGTGCCGACCGCATCGGCGTTTGTCATCCGACGAAGCAGTGCAATCAAATCGCCTCCTATGTTGATCACACGCTCTTGAAGCCGGGAGCCACCCAGGAAGAAATCGCGAAGTTGTGCGAGGACGCCCGGCAGTATTGTTTTGCTTCTGTATGCATCAATCCGAGCT
Organism: Elusimicrobiota bacterium; assembly: GCA_041603335.1. GTDB lineage: Bacteria > Elusimicrobiota > Elusimicrobia > UBA1565 > UBA1565 > UBA1565. The sequence continues at coordinate 4,198 of JBFIEP010000092.1, forward strand.
ATGTTTCGCTCGCGGCGCAGCTGCTCTCTGGAACAGGTGTGAAGATCTGTACCGTGATTGGATTTCCTCTTGGTTCTACGACTCCGACGGTGAAGGCAATCGAAGCGCGTGACGCGATGGCCAATGGTGCCGATGAAATCGACATGGTTATTAATGTTGGTGCCCTTAAGTCTGGAAACGATGCGCTTGTGCGCGACGACATTCAGGCGGTTCGTGATGCGACCCGCGGCAAGGTCTTGAAGGTTATTTTAGAGACGGCGCTGCTGAATGATGATGAAAAGAAGCGCGCCTGCCGCATGTCCAAAGAGGTCGGTGCCGATTTCGTGAAGACATCCACGGGGTTTGGTCCGGGCGGTGCGACTGCCGCCGATATTCGTTTGATGCGCGAGACCGTGGGTCCGCAGATGGGTGTTAAGGCATCGGGCGGTATTCGGGATACGGCGAAGGCGAACGAGATGATCGAAGCGGGCGCGACCCGCTTGGGAACATCGGCAAGCGTGGCGATTGTGACCGATAAAAAACCATCAGGCGGGGGAAATTATTGATGAAGGAGAAGCGCAAGATTAATCTGCGTGTCGATCTTCAGTGCGGGGCGTGCGGTGCGTTGACGCATACAGAAAAGACCCCTCCGAAGTTTTGTTCTTGCTGCGGGGCAACCTATATCCGGTACTGTTTGAAATGCACAAAAAAGGCCGAGATGTTTTTCGAAGAGTATTGGCCGACGGAGGACGACTGCGTTAGGACGTATTCGCCCGCAAAACGCTGCTCGGCCTGCAACGCGGGACTTGAAGTGGAATCTAAAATCGAGTCCGATTCCAAAAGCGATACGCGCTACGAACACTGATTTAGGAACGAGGAGATAACGATGGCTGAAATGAAAGATGCGTTGGGAATGATCGAGACGAAAGGATTTGTTGGAATGATCGAAGCGACTGACGCGATGGCGAAGTCCGCTAAGGTGAAAATGATTGGCTACGAACGCATCGGTTCGGGTTTCTGTACGACCCTGTGCCGGGGAGAAGTCGGTGCCGTTCGCGCCGCTGTTGAAGCGGGGGCCGCGGCTGCCCAGCGTGTTGGGGAGCTCGTTGCAGTGCATGTGATCCCCCGTCCTGCTGCCGATCTCGAAGCCTATCTCGGAAAAATCTCAATCAAAGTCTAGTTATAAGGGGTCTGTCCCCAACTTGTTTAACTTGTTACCAAGGACCTTTGGGGCAACAAGTTAAACAAGTTGGGGACAGACCCCCAGCTGATGTTCACTCAAAATGACTTGATTGATGCCTTGCGGCGGCATATGTCTCCCGAAGGCGGTTATCCAGCGGAGCAGGCGCCAAAACCTGCTTCCACTCCTCCGCGCGCCCAAATGTTGAATTCGGCCCCCACTCTCATAGAGAAGGACGAATATAATGACCCGGGGTGCCTGAAACCCTTATGTGGCCGTCGCTTTTTGACTGAATATGAGATCAAAGAGGCATTGACGCCCAACATGAAACGACTTACAATTCCAAAAGACGCAATTGTCAGCCCTCTTGCGGAGGATTGGCTTGTTTTGAAGGGCATCCGCATCGTACGGTCTTCCTAGCAACGTCGGTGGATTCCCTTGCTCCGTCAGCCTAATTTCAGGCTGGGGAAATTTCTTGCGTCCTATTGTGGAGGCTGTTCGATGGCGATGGATTTACATGCGTTATTGAAGCTAATGGTAGAGAAGGGGATATCGGATATTCACTTCAAGGCAGGTTCCAGTCCCGCAGTCCGGGTCCATGGGAAGCTGGTCCCTGCTGTTAAGCTCCAAAAAATGTCCGCTGAAGATATCGAGGGCATGGTTAAAACGATCATGACCAAGGAGCAGAAAAAAATCTTTGACGAAAATAATGAGATGGACCTCGCCTACAGTCTCCCTGAGGTTTCCCGATTTAGAGTCAATGTTTTCCGTCAGCGTGGAACCATCGCGCTGTCGCTGCGTGTTGTCCCCATCACGCTGCGCAATTTTGAAGAACTGAACCTTCCGCTCAAGGCGATGGAACGTCTCTCCAAGGAGACGCGTGGTCTAATTCTATTCGCGGGAATTACGGGAGCGGGAAAAACAACATCGATGAACAGCCTCGTTCATTATATGAATGGGCGTGAGCATCATCGAATTATCACAATAGAAGACCCAATCGAGTTTTTCCATGAGGATGTTAAGTCTTCGATAGTGCAGCGAGAAGTAGGGCGGGACACCGATTCATTTGCGACAGCCCTCAAGTATGTATTGCGCCAAGATCCCGACGTGGTCGTGATCGGCGAAATGCGTGATCCCGAGACGATTGAAGCCGCGTTGACCGCCGCGGAAACCGGCCATCTCGTGTTGTCGACGATCCATACGATTGATGCGGTTCAGACGATTGACCGAATCGTCGATTGTTTCCCGGATCGACAAATTTCCCAGGTCCGACAGCAGCTTGCGCTGGTACTCAAGGGGGTTGTGGCGCAGCGTCTTGTTGTTTCCAAGGATGGGCGGGCGCGGTTTCCTGCTACCGAGGTTCTGATTTCCACCGGGGGGATTCGCCGCCATCTGGTTGATGGGAAAAATTCTGAAATACGGAAAACCATGGAAGGCGGGGAGTATTACGGGATGCATACCTTTGATCAACAGCTCCTGCGCCTGTATTCTGAGGGCAAGATCGATGAAGCGGATGTTCTTGAGAATGCGACCAATCCTGAGGACATTCAGTTGAAGATTAAGCAATCGGGCGGCGCCCGGGCCTGATGGGCGGCGAGCGCCATTCCGACGAGGAGATCGAAGATATTCTCGATGACCTCGATGGAATTCTTTCCTCAATGACGACTGAGGAGAGCGCCCTTACTAATCCCAAAGATATCGCTCCCCCGTCCATCCCGATCTCAAATCCTAACCCACCTCCCGCTCAAAAAGCGAACGAAGATGCAAAGGCGAAGCTGGGGGCGGCTGAGGCTCGGGCCCAAGCGAAGGCGGAGGCTTTGGCCGAGGAGCGGATGGCCGAAGAGGAGAGGGAGAGGTTGGCTGCTGAAGCAAAATACGCTGCGGCAGAGGCGGCGTTAGAAATAAAGGCGAAGGCCGATGAGGAAGCGAAGGTAGCAGCGAAGGCGGAAGCCGATTTATTTGATTTGGGTGGGAAGGGCGCGGGGCCGGATGTGAACGCTGAGGCCGAGGCAAAAGCGAAGGCCGATGCTGAGGCGAAAGCCGATGCTGAAGCGGCAGTGAAGCAAAAGGCTGCTGCTGAGGCCGAGAGGAAGGCTGAAAAGGAGGCCCAGGCTAAAGCTGACGCTGAAGCCAAGGCAGAGGCCGAGGCGGAAGCGAAAGCGAAGGCAGAAGCCAAAGCGAAAGCAGAAGCGGAAGCCAAAGCGAAAGCAGAAGCTGAAAAAAAAGCGAAGGCAGAAGCGGAAGCCAAAGCGAAAGCAGAGGCGGAGGCGAAAGCGAAAGCAGAAGCGGAGGCCAAAGCTAAAGCAGAGGCTGAGGCGAAAGCGAAGGCAGAAGCGGAGGCCAAGGCGAAAGCAGAGGCTGAGGCGAAAGCGAAGGCAGAAGCGGAGGCCAAAGCTAAAGCAGAGGCTGAGGCGAAAGCGAAAGCAGAAGCGGAAGCCAAGGCGAAAGCAGAGGCTGAGGCGAAAGCGAAGGCGGAAGCGGAAGCCAAGGCGAAAGCAGAGGCTGAGGCGAAAGCGAAGGCGGAAGCGGAAGCCAAGGCGAA
>JBFIEP010000093.1:0-7873 GCA_041603335.1 Elusimicrobiota bacterium
ACTTGTTGTTTTTATCCGGCACGGCCCCGGCAAGACGCCCACCGGGGCGGGCTTTTCTTCACATGACTACAACTTCATCGTCATGCCCCGGTTCGTCGCTGCCGGGCACTGCAGGCACCCGCATATCGGCGCCTTCGCTCATGAAGTCGGCCACTTCCTGGGCCTTCCCCACACCTTCCCCGGCGATCCCTTTAAAACCGCGAACGACGCGGCGGCGTACCTGCGGTCGCACGGAAACTCCCCCGCCGCCTTCGACGGCGACGGATTTTCCGACACGCCTCCTGACCCGGCCGTCCGCTCTCTGGAGTGTTCCTCCCAAAAGTCGGTCACTCTGGGAGGCGTTCGCTTCCCTCTTCCCCGGCGCAACCTCATGTCGTATTACGATGAGGGCGACGGGCTCTCGCCGATGCAAATCAGCCGTGTACGCTGGGTCCTGCGGGAACGCCTGCGCCGCGGGATGCGCATGCCTGTCAACCAAACGTCCCGCGCGTGCCGTGAGTTCGAGGACCTTGATGGGAGGCAAGCAATCGAGAGCCGACCCTCCATCCAAGCGATGGGAGGGTATGGAGCCGGCTCCTGGAGCGGCAACGCGCAGCTATTTGTAGGGTCCGGGCCGGGCGGTAGTTTTTCAGCCCGTGTTAAAGTCCCTCGAACCGGCCTGTATGCCGTGAGCCTTTATGCGACGAGAGCCCCGAATTTCGGAAGGATCGAGGCGTTTTTCTCCGGAAAACGCCTTGGGCAATCTACGGACCTATACGCTCCCATCGTTATGCCGACCGCCGCCATTCGCCTAGAAACGATACAACTCCCCGCCGGAACGCACACCTTCACAGTCTCGGCTGCCGGCAAGCATCCCGCTTCAACGGGATTTAATTTCGGTTTGGACTGTCTCGACTTAAGCCCGCGTTAGGCGAAGCGGTCGGCGTTCGACGCGTCGACGGTCTCGCTGTGCCAGCCGTTTCCGCGCCAAAAGATGATGCCGAACGGTTTTTTCAAGACGCCGCGCTGAATCAGGGTCGCCATATAGCGCGGGGGATCTCCGCCCTGCTTGTAATCCACGCCGAATAAAACGCCGCGGTCGCTGAGCCACATCACCAACCCATTAAGCGGTTCTTCCCAGAAATCCCCCTTAAAGGAAACCACAAGCCGATCCTCCTCGCGAGTCATTCCCTCCGCGAACGGACACGACACCAACTCTTCCTCGATCGATTCGCTTTCGCCTCTGATACTGATCCAATTTTCCATGATCAGGCTCACATAAGCCGGTGGAGGCGACGAGTTCCCTCCCTCCGCCTCTCCGAGCGCCTCGAGGTCTATCGGGGAAAACGTCAATCCCGCTTTCCAATCCGGATCGCCTTCGAAATATTTCAGGAAGAAATTGAGGACTTGTTTTTTCTTGAATTCGCCGTCGGCATGATGCAAGACCCCGGATTCCCGATACTCGACGGCGTATGTCCCGTCTCCTTCTCCGGCGGCCTGGATGAAGCCGCCGTCGTCACTTGCGAGGTCTCCAAGCACGATAAAGTCGCCGCGCGCTTCGTCGTTTTCAAAAGCAGCGAGAAGGTCGGCGCGAGTCGCGTCTTCGATTTCAATTTCACCTTCGCAGGATATATCCATCGCTTGACTTCGTCTCCTGGGTCGTATGCCGTATTATACGGGAAAGTCGCATCCTCCGTCCCTTACATAATCGGGGGTCCTTCGACCCGACGCAATCGACCAACCGGCCCATTATCCATCTGAACCGATTAGCTTAGAATGTCCGCCTGGTCGCAAAATTACCGGAGGTGGAAATGACCCGAATTATTATCGCAGCGCTGGCACTCACCCTTAGCAGCATCACCGCTCATGCAGGCACTCTCGAAGACGCCAAAAACCAAAGCGGTACAGACACTTTCTCCATAAACCTAAAGGAACTCGCGAAAGGCGCTAAAACCTTGAGCGCCGTTGAAGGCGAAGAAGCCGTTTCCAAAGATATCAAGACGCTCAAGGCCGCTCCCGCGTCGGCGATTAAGAAGTCCAGCAGGAAGAAACCCGCGCGCGCCCAATCAAAGGAAGACGCAAAACCCCTTACCTGCAAAACAATGCCGGGGACGACACTCTGCCGCCGCTTAAAGAAGGTGCTTCAAGCCTACAGCTACAACTGCACCGGTGCCGCGTGCTACGGCCTGTTTGACACGATGACGCGGGAACTCCGCTCGTTCTCTCGGGAATATGAACGCGTCGCCGGCTGGGAGCCGGAAACCAAGGAAGACATCAGCGACCTCGCTCATAAAACCGCGACTAAAATTTGCGGCATGCAATTAACGGGACCTGCCGACATCCTGACCCGCAACATGTTGGCGGCCAACCCCGCACTCGATATCCTCTTGGAAATCCAAAAGGGCTCAAAACGGGAAAGCACGAAACACTGTCAGATCTCGATGAACTAGAGGTCTCACGATCACTTAACGGCGGCACCGCTCCGCGCTAACGACTATGCGTGGAGCGGTGTATTCCTCGATAAAGGAGGCGTCGTCAACGATCTGACCGAGTTGAGGCGGAGTTAATTCTTGTTTATGGGTCCGTTTATGGCAGGCCGCTACACTATCGACATGAATACGAAGAAGCGAATTTTAATTGTTGATGATGACCCGCATTTTCTTGAACTAAGCCGGTATTTGTTCCCCGGCCATGAGACGCGAATGGCGTCTTCCGTATATGAAGCTTATTCACTGCTTATGGAAGAAACACCGGATATGATCATCCTTGATTTAATGATGCCTCAGAAATCCGGGCTTGATTTTCTAAATTCGGACATTAGGAAGAAAACTTGCGCCGACATTCCGATAGTGATCATAACAGCAGCCTACCTTTCGATGGAAAAGCGGAATCTCTTAGAATCCGATCAAAACGTCGTCAATGTATTCGACAAGTTAGAGGTGGTCGGATTCGGAGGAAGTCCGGTCCGAGACGTGATTTCATCCTACCTCAACTAAACACAACCCGACTCTAACGCGCCTCCCCCCCGGTGCGCTTGAAAATCAACCCGCCTCCATGTCATCGGAGGCGGGTTTTATTCAATGAAAAGTTATTTGCTTGAAGTAATCGGAAGTTCCAGGAAAAATACGCTGCCGCCGCCGTCGCGCCCTTCGGCCCAAACGCGCCCTCCCAAGGCCTTTGCCGCGAGACGGCAGAAATACAGGCCGATACCGTTTCCACGGCGTCGAGAGATTCCATTATCGAGCCGCACGAACTTCTCAAATATTCGGCCGAGCTCTTCTTCGGGGATACCGGGACCGCGATCGGCAATTTCAAACAGCGCGTTCTTTCCGTCCACACGAGCATGCAAAGAAACCTGACTCCCCTTAGCGGAAACCTTAATCGCATTCGCGAAGATATTCATAAGAATTCTCAGCAACAACGAGGGATCGCTGTTAAATCGTCGCAATTCAGGGTCAACACTAATTTCTTGAGTAATACCATATGCCAGCATCTTCGGTTCAAGAATTGAGTGGAGAGTCCGAATCGTTTCCTGAACATCAAACAGTTCGAAGTTTGCAGCCATCAACTTCCCATCAGAATCGGACTGATTCGCATCCAAGATGTCATTGAGCATCAACAGCATAAGCTCCGCGGTAGAACCGGAATTTGCAATCAAACGCCGGTATTCGCTGTTGGCAAATGCGGGATCGGTGCGAATCATCGCCAAGGTCCCCCCAAGGTTAGTCAACGGCGTTTTTAAGTCGTGAACCAAGAGATCCGTCATTTCCCTGCGTGCGGCATCATGCATCTCGAGAACGAGCTTTTCCCGACGAAGTTCATCCACCATCCTCTTCCCTTTCATCTGAACCTTTATCCGCGCGATAAGCTCTTTAAGGTCAAACGGTTTTGGAATATAATCAACAGCCCCAAGATTAAAACCTTTTAAACGGCTTTTCGTATCGGCCTTCACGGTCAAAAATATTATTGGTAGTTCGGTTCCGGCGAATTCCCGAATACGCCGACACGCTTCAAATCCATTAAAACCGGGCAATTCAATGTCTAAGATCACCAGTGCCGGGCGCTCACGTCGAATCGCCTCGACACCTTCTCCCGGGTCCGCATAAGATTCAAAAGGGAGACCCATCGTGGTAATGCCCGTTTCAACCAGGCGCTGAACCACCGTGTCATCTTCAATAAGAATAATTTTTTCGTCTTCGCTAACATGTTCCATACCTAAAGTATAATCACGCGGCCGTAACAGTCCCTTAAATAAAAATTAACCTGACCTCAACAAGATTTTTAGACAATCCCTCATTAGTTGAGACGGATTTATTGTTAGAATTAACATGAGGACTAATTTATGCGACATAAAATTCTTGTCATCGATGATGACCCCGTTATCCAGAAGGCGATCGGCATTTGGCTAAAAAAAGCAGGCTACGCCGTCGTAACCTGGGACAGCGGCGGCGAAGCGATTCAAAAGGTAAAAGAATCGAAACCGGATCTTGTTTTAATGGACGTACTTCTCGGCGATGCCGATGGACGCAAACTTTGCACCGAACTGCGAAATGATCCTCAATCGGCGCACATCCCAATCGTTTTAATATCCGGTTCGAAAACCGATGTAAAAGATATGGTTCAGGGACTAAAAGGAGGCGCCGACGATTACCTCTTCAAACCTTTAAATCAGGACCTGCTCCTAGCCAAACTAGAAACCGTCATGCGGCGCTTTAATGCCCCGAAAGAACTTGATGACAAACTAAAAGCCTTTGGCTTGGACATCAATGTGTCGGAACGTACCGTGAAAATGAAAGGAAAATCCATTTCTCTTACACGAAAGGAATTCGACCTACTGACCGTCCTTTTACGCAAGAAAGGCAAGGTTCTCTCCCCGCAGTTTTTGCTGGAAACAGTATGGGGATACGAATTAGAGCTTTATAACGATACACACACCGTACAGGTTCACATGTCGCGCCTAAAAAAGAAGCTCGGGAAAAGCTTCTCTTCCCGCGTGGAGAATGTAATCGGTTCAGGTTATAAGGTGGCCTAGACCGCGTGCATATTCTCTTAGCCGATGATGACGGGATGGTCCGAAGGATCGCCTCATTGTGTTTTAAAAAATCAGGCCACGAGATTGTCACTGTCGCGGATGGAGCGGAGGCCCTTGAGTCCGCCAAGCGGGACAAACCGGATCTTATAATTCTCGATGGCCTGATGCCGACTTTAAACGGCATCGAGACCTGTCAGGCGCTCAAGACGGACCCGACAACCCAAAATATCCCTGTTATTTTCCTCTCGGCGATAACCGATCCTGAAGAAAAACAAAAATTCCTGAACTGCGGCGGAATAGGCGTCATCTCCAAGCCGTTTACGCCCGCCTCACTGCAAGAACAGTTTCAAACGTTCCTTTCCGCGATCAAATCATAAGGCTTCCCGGATTTAGTGAAGGTTTGTTGAATCCTAAAAGAGTGCGCCGCTCCAAAAATTGGATTAAAGTATCTCAGATGACGACGATTGAAGATAAACCTCGCGCCCTTATTGTCGATGACAATACCGTAAATCAACGTGTCACCGTGGGATTTATGCGCAACTGGGGATTTGAAACCGATGTCGCCGGCGATGGGAAAGCGGCTATCGAAGCCTGGGAGAAGGGTTCCTACACAATCATCCTTATGGATTTGGACATGCCCATCATGGATGGATTCGAGGCAACCCGGAATATTCGCGGGCGAGAGGATAACGAATCTAGAATCCCCATCGTCGCTATAACTGCAAATGTCGCTCCCGGAACTCGGGAAAAAGTCATCGCAGCGGGCATGGACGATTTTATTTCAAAACCATTCAAGCAAGAGGCTTTGCGCGACTGCGTAGAAAACCTGACCGGATGCGTTTCGGAGGAACCGTCTCCCAAAGAACGCACAGTCTCGCCGCCGTCCACTGGAGAGAAGCAGTCGCCGGTTCTTGATAAATCCGTTCTCCAAAGCTTTGCCCAACTTCAGGAAGAAGGGACCCCCTCCATCGTATCAGAACTGGTCGGCATTTATCTCGACGAACTCGACGCTCGTCTTTCAACGCTCAAGGACGCGGCGGAGCGTAGCGACTCCGAAGCCATACGCAAGGCCGCCCATCTCTTAAAAGGTTCCAGCAGCAGCATCGGCGCCGTGGGGATCAGTGAGGCTTGCGATTCTCTGGAAGTAAGTGCGACAGAAGGGGACCTGTCCCGCTTGAACGAACAAGTAGAAGCAATTTTGTCTCTAAGTGAACCTACCGTCATCGCGTTACGAGCCGTCGAAAAAGAAGGCTGAACCCCGCCGTTTGAATCTAGACGCCCCTGATTTTCTAGATCAGCAATTCAAACGCCGCCTGTAAAGCGTCGATAGGTTTCCCGGTCTTCTCCACAAACACGCGAACAGAAGGAAAACCCTCAATCTCCGCGCGCTCTTCAGGACTCAATGCAGTTCCGGAAACCACCGCTACGGGGATTTTTTTCAATTCTTCCTTCGCGTTCAAATGCCTGAGAATATGGAGGCCCGACAGGATCGGAAGATCGATATCGAGCATGATCGCATCGGGAGGATCAACGACCGCCGCATAAATCCCGTTAAATCCATCGCGAACACTCTTAATTTCAAATCGTCCGGTGAGTGCCTTTTCGATAATCGCACCAAAGACCGGATCGTCTTCAATGGACAACAAGGTTGGCGCCACCTTCTCATCCCCCTCACTCCCAGCTTTCGGCGGCTCCGCCCGTGCTGCAGCGAGTTTCGATTCGAATTCAAAAGCCTGTTTCACTTGCTCAAACAGGGCGGCAGGTTCGATTGGTTTTTGAATAAAATCATCGACTCCGGCAACGAATGCCGAAGCCCGCGTCTTGAGCTGTCCATAAGAAGAAATCGCCACCACCAACCCTTCAAACCCCAAGGAGCGAAGTATTCGGCAAAATTCCAAGCCGCTTCCATCCGGAAGATCGAGATCAAGAAGCACCAATTCAGGAGGCTCGTCCATCACAACCCTCTTTCCTCCTGCGATGTCTCCCGCAAATCGAATGCGGTACCCGTAGGGAGTTAGAGCCGCTTCCACGAGTTTTCGAATAACCCGATCGTCATCAAGAATAAGCACGGTCTTGCCCTGACCCGGCAGCGGGGAATGGCTCATCGCGCCTCCGGCCAAAATGCGTTGAGTGCGTTTTCATTTTCAGCGAATGCCGAGATCATCGCAAACCACGCTGCACTCGTGGTCGATGGGGAATCGGAAAATTGGAACTCGAGATTTCTCGTCGCATAAGGAAGCCCTCCATCTTCATTTTGAAGCCGGGTCATAGAATCAAGAATACTCATTGCGCGCTTACGACGCCCATTTTTCAAATAGGCAAGCGCGACGCCAAGCGATCCTTCCGGCCAGACCATCGGAAAATCATCCCAAGAACGGGTTGGCGCATCTGGAAAAAAATAGCGGTTGGCATCCCGACTTTCATAGATCTCTAGATTGAAATACGGCCGATATCCGCTTGTGCCGCGATCACGACTACGGTAATCATCGGTAGCAGCCAAGGCCCGGTCGGCTTTGGCATTTTCTCCCACTGCCCTCAAAAATACCGCCCCCCATGAGGCGCAATCCAAAGCCCGCACCTTGTCCGGACCCTCTTTTCGAACGCCTCGGTCGAATTGCCCCGTTTTTTCATCCCACGCCCGATTCAACAAACCCTTGCGCACACCCTCAGCGGCATCTTCATAGATTCCTGAACCCGTCAACCGAGCAAGTGCGTCGAATAAGAAGTAGGCATCGATATTGTGCTCGACACTCGCCCAGGCGACTTCCCCCGGGACGAAGTTTTCTCGAATCTCACCCCCTTCGAGCTTCAGCTGGTAGCTTCCCTGCCCGCCGGAAACCAACCCAAAACGACGATCCTCGG
>JBFIEP010000094.1:0-7752 GCA_041603335.1 Elusimicrobiota bacterium
GCTCCTCCATTAAATCAACGATGAATGCAGCGCTGATTCATCGTGAAGAGAGCGCGAGGCGTTCCATCCGGTTTCCGGTACGCTCCCGCACGGTCGCGGAGCTTCTTCTCGATTATTTAAAGGGCGAGGGCGTCGACACGGTTTTCGGAATTCCCGGAGGGCCGGCCACCCCTATTTTTGACGCTCTTATGCGGGAACCCGCGATACGAACCATTGCGGCACGGCATGAGGCAGGCGCGGCCTTTATGGCTTCGGGCTATGCTCGAATGACAGGACGGCTGGGGGCGGCAATTTTGACCACCGGTCCCGGCGCCACGAATGCGCTGACCGGCATCGCCGCGGCAAAAACAGATTCCCTTCCCGTACTCTGCATCACCGCGCAGGTCGCGACCTTAACATTTGGAAAAGGATCGCTCCAGGATTCCACCGTAGATGGGATCAACACTGTCGACATTTTCCGGCCCGCGACGAAATATTCGGCGATGCTGGCGAATCCTAAGAATTTCCCGTCACTTATCAGAAGGGCGATCCGGGAGGCGATGACGGGACGCCGGGGTCCCGTACACATTTCTTTGCCGACAGATTTTCTAAAGCGCCCCTGCGCGCAGGAAATTCTCGCTCCGGCTCTCTATCGCCCGGCATCTTATCTCTTTGATCGCGAAGCCGTTAAGCGGGCCTCTCTCGCGCTTCTCGAAGCGAAAAGCCCGGTTGTTTTGGCGGGACATGGGGTTAACATAGGCGACGCGAAAGAAGAATTGTCGGCGCTTGCCGGCTGCCTCGGCATTCCCGTCGCTTCGACTCCTAAGGGGAAGGGAGCATTTCCGGAAAACCATCCCCTAGCACTCGGAATATTCGGCCAAGCGAGCTCCCCTGCCGCTGAAGAGAAGCTGCTCTCAAGCAGCACGGATTTACTTTTTGCGATTGGAACGAGTCTTCATGAGATTTCAACCCAGGGCTGGGAGAAACGTCTCTCTCCCTCGGGCGATTTTTTACATCTCGACATTGATCCCACGGTTATCGGGCGCAACTATCCGGTCTCGATTCCCTTGGTCGGAGATATAAAAACGACCCTGCGGGAGATTCTTTTTGAAATTAATCGTCTGCTTAGCCGGGGTGAAGCAAAAAGGAATAATAACTCCATCCCCGCATTGCCCCCCGAAAACGGAACGCTGAAAGTACCGGAACCCGCCATCGACGGGTCCCCAATGCGGCCGCAGCATTTTATGAAGGAGTTGGACGAGGCGCTTCCGGATGATGCCGCGATTTTTATTGATATCGGCAACCACGCACTTTGGGCCATACACTACCTGGAGGCGCGTCAACAACGCAGCTTCGTCCATAACTGGGGGGAATTCGCTGCGATGGGGACTGCCGTCGCGGGAGCCGTCGGAGGGAAATTGGGGGCACCCGGTAGACCGGTATTCGCTGTATGCGGCGACGGCGGCTTTGCGATGGCCGGGATGGAGGTTTTAACCGCCACCACATACAACATCCCCGTTATTTGGATCATTTTCAACGACGGACGCTTCAACACCGTCCACCACGGCATGCAAATGCAGTATGAAGGGCGCACAAACGCCACCGAATTTAGACAAATGGACATCGCGGGAATCGCTCTAGCACTCGGCGCACGTGCCGAGAAAGTCAGGACTCCCGGGAAAATAGCAGCAGCAATCCGATCGGCAATTGCCTCTAACGCGCCGACAGTCATTGAGGTTTTTGTTGATCGTGACGAGCCGCCTCCGATCCAATCCCGCGTCGAGGCACTAAACCGCTTTTTCGCTGAATCAAATGAGGAACTATGCCAATTCTAAGCCCCGACCCCATAATAGACTCGATCGTTTCCTACCGCCGCTCGAAGGTTCTGATGATTGCGGCCTACTTCAAGGTCTTCGATATTCTTGAATCTTCAATTACCGCTGCGGCCGCCGCCAAAGCAACGGGTCTTCACCCGCGTTCGACCGAGATCCTGCTCGATTCTCTCGCTGCGGTGGGCTACGTCAAAAAAAGCGGTAAATCCTACAGGAACGCGCCGCTGGCAAGCAGATTTCTCGTTTCGGGCCGCAAGGGATATCTCGGTGATAATCTGAAATACCAGGAAATAATCTCTGAAGCCTGGCAGGGCTTGCGGACGTGCATGAAATCCGGATCGACGTCAAAACCGCTCAATTATTGGCTCAAGGAGCATACGGAATTTACACGGGAATATATCCGGGGAATGGCAAATATCGCAGCCAAGCCCTCGATGGAAATCGCGGCTTTGCTGAGGGTGCCCCGAAACGCAAGCCTCTTGGACCTCGGTGCGGGACCCGGAAGCTACAGTGCCGCACTGCTGCGCAAAAATCCCTCGATGACGGCGACTCTTTTCGACCTGCCCTCGACGCTTCAGGTAACCCGGAAGCTAATTAGGGAGCAAAGAGATGTTCGGTCCAGAATCGCCTTCCAAGCAGGGGATTATCTAAAGGACGATTTCGGTAAAAATGTCCACGATCTAATTCTTCTATCCCACATAACCCACGACGAAAGCCCCCAATCAAACCGTTCCCTGCTAAAGCGGGCGTTCCGTGCGTTAAAGCCGGGCGGAAGGGCCGTCATTCATGATTTCACAGTGGAACCGTGCCGTACCACGCCCGCATTCGGAGCCCTTTTTTCCGTTCACATGCTCGCCTATACTTCCGGAGGAAGGACTTACACTCTGGAGGAATACTACTCTTGGATGCGCGCAGCGGGTCTCTCAAAAACATACACACGGAAGATCGGAATTCAATCGCACAACGGAACCAGAATTATCATCGGCACAAAGGCGGCATGACGGCGCGTGCGGCGCTGACTGCCGTGGGGATTCTAATCCTGGGATTTTGTCCCCTCAGCGCGGAGGGGGTGCTGCGCATCTGCGACGACGCCAAAGACCTCATGACGCTCGATCCCCACCGGCAGTTTTCCGAAAAGAACCACACGATTGTCCAGCAGATTTTCGATGGGCTTGTGCGCTTTAATCCGGAAGGTGAAATAGAGCCCGCTCTCGCAACCCGGTGGCACCGGGTTTCAGACACCGTCATGAGATTTGAACTCCGCAGGAACGTTCGCTTCCATAATGGGGAACCCTTTGATGCCGAAAGCGTCCGTTTCAGCATCAACCGTTATCTTAATCCAAAAACTGGATTTCCGGCCTTGGGCTATATCCAAACCATCAAACGCGTCGATATCATAGACCCGCATACGATCGATATCGTAACCCACGCTCCGGACGGGCTTCTATTGAACCGCCTGGCCGGCTTTATTTTAATCGTCCCGAAAGACTACTACAGCAAGCACTCTCCCGATCATCTCAAACGGAATCCTGTCGGGACCGGGGCATTCCGCTTCACCCGGTGGGAGACCGGCAAGCGGTTGGAGCTCCGGCGAAACGCCGGGTATTGGGTTGCGGGCCTGCCGGCCATCGACACGCTTCTCTTTGAATTCATTCCCTATTCGAAGCAGGTCGATGCCCTATTGTCGGGGGAATTGGACATCCTCACAGACGTCCCGGGTACAAGAACATTGGAGGTAGAACGGAACTCGTCGACGCGCATCATTAAAAAACCCGCACTCTACACCCTCGCGGCAAATTTCAATACGAAGCACCCGCCTCTCGATGATCTTCGTGTTCGAAAGGCGATCAATCTTGCTGTTAACCTCGATGATTTAATTCGCTACGACATCCTCGGCAACGGCATCCCTATCGGCACATTAAGCCTCCCCGGGGAGCCGGGAAACGACCCTTCCATAAACCCCTACGCGTACGATCTGAAGGAAGCGAAGCGCTTAATGAAGATATCCGGACACGGGAAAGGCTTTTCCCTTCGAACGCTCCTTAAGGTCAATGCGGAAAGAACAGGACGCATCCTGGCCAAGCAATTATCAAAGATCGGAATAAAATTGGATTTCACGCTCGTTACGGATGCGGAATTATTCACCTTTCTCAAG
Organism: Elusimicrobiota bacterium; assembly: GCA_041603335.1. Classification (GTDB taxonomy): domain Bacteria; phylum Elusimicrobiota; class Elusimicrobia; order UBA1565; family UBA1565; genus UBA1565. The sequence continues at coordinate 3,967 of JBFIEP010000094.1, forward strand.
GAAAGGGACCGTTGGGATATGGCCGTCTATTCCTGCCCGGACCCGATGCACCATGCCCATTTCATCCGTTCGATTTTCCTTGACGGTAAATCGCCTTTCTCCCTGGCGTCGGAACCGGGAATTGATTCCCGAATAGCCGCCATCGAATCAACAATAGACGAGGTCAAGCGGGATCAGCTCTCCAGAGAACTCGACCGCCTCATTCACGATCAATATTGGGCGCTCCCGACCTATCAGCGGCTTGGTGTCATCGGCCTAAAAGACGGGGTCGAATTTATCCCTTACAAATCAGGGATGCCGTATTTATTCTCAACACGCGTCACAACGGAAAAACAACATGCGCTGCGTTAAAACAAAAATAATGGATTCCATTTCAGAACTCCCGGTCCGTCGGCTCAAGGGACTTTTCATCAAGGATATCCTCCCCAAAAAGCTTCTCGGCGATCTTTCTTTTTTCCACCTTAATCTTCCCGTGGGAAAAGCCCTCCCTAATGTTCAGCATCTTCAGACTGAAGAACTTGTCTTCTGCTTCAGAGGATCGATGATCGCGACAGTGGGAAATATCCGGAAGGTTTTAACCCCGGGAGACATCGTTCGCATTCCACGCGGCGTTTGGCACAAATTTGAGACGAACTCGGCCGGATGCGAGGCGTTGGCTCTTTTCCACCCCTATCTTGCAATTGAGCGGGGAGCCGATATCCATTGCGCACCGGGGACTACCCTTTGGGATGACGCTCCATCCGAGCACGTCTGTCCTGGCGCATAATACTCTCCTCGCCTACACTAACCGGATGAACCGGGATTCGATATCCTACGGCCTGCTCCGATGGATTCTCCCCATAATCATCACTGTTGTGCTTGTCGTCACGATTGTCACTTACGGCGCGGCGCGAAAAGTGCTTCTCGGTAATCTCGAAGGCAGCATTAAAGCGATCAACGATGTGGCGGCCGCTCAGGCATCCGCCTACTTCCGGCAGAGAAAATCAGAGCTTAAAACTCTGTCCGAGATCGCACGATTTCGGGACCACTTTATGACTGTTGAATACAATCTTCAGGCCGAATCGGAGATCCATCGCGGCGAAATCGAACAATTGCTCAAACGGTTTTCAGATCGAACCCAGGTCTACCCCCGCCTCCTCTACAAGGATGCATCTGACAATACAATTGTTGAGGTTCGCAACGAGAAGCACTATTTCCCGGGACAGTTTCCAAAGACCGCAAAATTAAACCCTGAGATTCGCGCTATGAAAAAAGGAGAGGTCCGGATCTCCCGGATCCGCAAGGAAGCGGGGCTTCGCAGTGATTTCGTCCAATTGGCAACGCCTCTAATAGATGATTCCGGGCAATTCCAAGGAGCGCTGATATTGGACGCAAGCCTTTCACCGATTGAAGCTATCCTGAAAAAACTGGGCTCAAGGGGACGTTCCAGCAGGCTTAGCCGGGACCCGTCGCATGGCTTAAGTGAGCCCAGTGTGCAGCGGCGGGAAAATACAATTGTCGTCAAAACTTCAATTCCAGGCACGCCGTGGTCAATTATAACGACAAACAGTTATCAAGAGTTGATGCGTCCGCTTGGGATCATTGGGCGCACCGCATTCGGAGCGGCGGTTCTAGCAACCCTCATCATCGTCGTGCTTGTAACCCGCCAGGTGAGGCATTTGCTTGATCCATTGACGTCTCTCGCCGACGCGGCCCGGGGTTTTGGTAAGGGAGACTTCCTGCTGCGTGCAGAGGCGACGGGCGCACCCGAAATCACATCCCTCACAACGGCCTTCAACCAGATGGGACGCGGTCTCAAGGAGATGACCGATAATCTCCGGTATTCAGAAGCGCGCTATAGAAACGCCATCGAGCAATCCCCCTATGCGATCGTAAGTCTCAACCGTGACCTGAGAATATCCCTTTGGAACGCAAAGGCCGCTGAGCTGTTCGGCTACTCCAGTAAGGAAGCGAGAACTCATTCTCTCGATATCATTTTAGAAACGGAAGCTCGAAAAGAATTCATTCGACAAGTTGCCGAATCCGGAGCACTCGATCAAATCCCGACAAAGGGCCGGACCAAGGACGGGCGAACACTCGATCTCTCGATCAGTCTAAGCGCCCAGACCGATGATGCGGGGATTGCACTCGGTTGGCTCGCGATTCTTATCGATGAAACGGATAAGAATCGTCTTCAGACCAGGCTGATGCAGGCGGAGAAAATGACGGCAATCGGAAACCTTCTCGCGGGAATCGCACACGAGCTCAATAACCCGCTCGCCGCGGTTCTTGGCTTCGCGGACCTGGTGAAGCACCTTCCAGGCGATTCCGAAGAAAAAGAGGATCTCAATCATTTGTATTCGAGCGCGCTTCGCTGTCGCGATATCGTTCAAGGCCTGCTTCAGTTTGCCCGGCAGGAGAAAACCGCCCTCGCGCGGGTTTCCTTAAACAAAGCGGTCCAAACAACCCTGGAACTTCTTGAATACCGAATCTCCAAATCCGAGGGGATCTCTCTTAAAACCGATTTTGATCCCGCGGATCCTGAAATCGCGGCGGACTTTCAAAAAATTCAACAAGTCGTCGTCAATCTGATAACGAACGCGATCGACGCGTTAAACTCGGGTTCAGGGAAACGCCTGATCAGCATTAGAACAAGAAAGACTAAAAACGGGTGTCAATTGATTGTGCGCGACACGGGTCCGGGTGTCCCTCCCGAAAAGCTGGAAGCGATCTTCGATCCCTTTGTAACGAGCAAGCACTTAGGGCAGGGAACGGGCCTGGGTCTTTCGATTTCCAGGCAAATCGTGGAGGAGGCGTCGGGGACTCTCGTTCTTGACGCAAACGGGGCCGGAGGGGCGAGTTTCGTCGCGTCCTTTCCTCCATGCCGGGGAGATCTTCCAAGCCCCGAAATAGAAAAGGAGCTTCCTTCGCCCTGCCCGGGGAAAAATGTCCTCGTCGTCGATGATGAGGTGGGAGTCGCAAAACTCATGGTTCGTTTTCTCTGCGAGGATGGCCTCGATGCCGTTGCGGCCGACAATCCCAAAGCAGCGATGGATCTCGCGAAAAACGACAGCTACGATCTCATCATCACCGATGTCGATATGGGGGAAGTAAAGGGAACCGATGTCTTCAACGCGGCGCGGTCGGCCCATCCGAATATTCCCGTTATTTTTGTAACGGGAAACATACTCAAGCCGTCTCTTTCAAAGGACCTTCCGGCATACGATGCCCCCGTCATCACAAAACCATTTCTGAGAACTGAATTCCTGAGAGTAGTCCGCTTCACGCTTCGCGAAGCGGCATTCAAGGGGATGGACCAAGCCGCCGGCGATTAACTTCGCGGTAGAGCCCTATCCTCCGGTTCGTTGCAATCGGGGGGCTATCTTGATCGGCGCTTGTGCACCTCGCATGCGCATTTTTTGGAGCGGAGGATGCGCATTTGCTCTTGGGTGGAGTGTACGCGCCGCTCCTGCACGGCCGGCCCCCGGGCCCGCCTCTTATCCAGCGGACTTGCATGGCGGTAGCCCCTTCGCGTCATCTCTGCGACCAAGCGCTCGTGCCGCAGAAAGAGCGCCCGCAGGCGTCCTTCCCAGCGCTTCGTTTCCGGATGATTCCGGTAGCCTTCTTTTTTGTTGGTCAGAATGGACCAGATGGCGTGGAGTTCTCGGTGCTCACCGAGAAGATGCGGCCGGCACAGGCGTCTCGGAGCGATGTCCCAAATTCTCATTTTCGAAGCCCGTCTTCAGGTTGGGCCCGATGCGCGAGCGCGTGAAGCATGCGGTGGAATATGAAGGCGTGGGCCGGGTA
>JBFIEP010000095.1:0-7726 GCA_041603335.1 Elusimicrobiota bacterium
AGCATCTCCCAATGAAGCCATGCGAAGGCTGCCGCCCCTACAACTCCTAGTGAAGATAAAACCTCAAGCCAATCGTTATGAGCATGGCCGAACGAAATCCCGCCGTGCGTCTCCTTCATCGTCGCCAGCGATACCATCCTCCGAAACGTTAGCGTAAACGTTCCAAGACCCGATCCGAACAACGGCGTCTCCTGCCACTGCTCCAACGCCATGCCCCACGCCTGAAATCGCGTTGCATCTCCTTCCCGGGAAAGAATAAAAACAGCAATGACTCCGGCAATCAGTGCTGCACACGCTGCAATTCCTACCAAACGCCAATGCTTTAACGAGCGGGGACGGGAACACCAAAATGCAATAACAAGCCCCACCGGCGCTGCGGCATTGCACGAACGGGATCTAGCCGCAATCAACGCGCCGGCACTAATCGCTAAAACAAACAAACCCATCCATTTTCTTCGGTCGCTGGATGAAAATGACTCCCGCAAGGCAAATGGAAGGATTACGACGAGATAGGATGCCAACATCGTTGGAGATCCAAAACTGGAGATCGGACGGCTGTAACCATAGTGAACGCCGAGCACCGATACGCCAATAGCCTTCTCAGCCAATGCCAGCAGAGAAACAGGAACCGCGCCGACGACCATCCAAAACGAAAGGGAATCGAGAAGAGATCCCGATCCGACTGCGGCTGAGGCGCGGCCGGCATAATATCCAGCCAAACATAGAGCCAGCCCAGGCATCGCCACCAAATACAAATGATCAGGACCGTACCAACCCAGCCAACGGTCCGCAGAAGCCAGTAAAGAAAGAAATACCGCTAGGCAAAAGCCCGCAACGGGGGCATCAAGTGAGGAACGGAGGACGGAGGTCCCCCCTGCGGCTAAACAAATAGCCAGCACAAAAACCGAGACAACGGCGGAAGCAACAAATTTAGGGACAACGAATGGCTCGCGAAACGCGAACACCATTATTATGGGTATTAGACACAACGCGCCGGAAAGCGCATTCTCCGAGATTCGACCGGCATCACAACGGGATATTGCCATGTTTTTTAGTCGGTACGTCGACCTTCTTTGTACGCAGAAATTCAAAGGCGCGGATCAACTTAGGGCGTGTTTTTGCCGCTTCAATGACTTCATCGATGTAGCCGCGGGAGGCGGCTAAAAACGGGTTTGCGAAATTCTTTGTGTATTCATCGACGAGTTCGCTGCGTTTAGACTCTTTATCCGCGGCCTTGCTAATCTCTTTCGCAAATAGGATGTTCACCGCACCCTGCGGTCCCATCACGGCAATTTCCGCTGATGGCCATGCGAAATTAAAATCTCCCCGTATGTGTTTGGAACTCATCACGTCGTACGCTCCGCCATACGCCTTCCGGAGAATCACCGTCACCTTCGGGACCGTGGCTTCGCAGTAGGCGTACAAAAGCTTCGCCCCTCGACGGATAATACCCCGATGTTCCTGCTCCGTTCCGGGCCAATATCCGGGGACATCGACGAGGGTCAACAACGGGATGCTAAATGCATCGCAAAAACGAACGAAACGCGCAGCCTTTTCCGAAGCCTGGATATCCAAGGCACCGGAAAGAACCTTCGAGTTATTCGCGACAACTCCGACAGAATGGCCGTTTAGACGGATAAAACCGCAAAGGATATTACAAGCCCAGTCCCGATGCACCTCAAGAAAATTCTGGCCGTCGCCAAGTTCACGGATAACTTCATGGGTATCGAACGCATGACGCGCCGTTCTGCGTGATATTTTGTCCAAGACCGCGGATTCGCGTGCAGGGTCATCGGTAGAGGCTTTTGCCCGTGCAGGATCACGCCAATTCTGAGGAAGGTAATCGAGCAGCTCGCGGATCATACGGAAACACTGCTGCTCGGAATTCGCGACAAAATGACAAACTCCGGACTTCGTTGAATGCATGTCCGAGCCGCCGAGGGTATCAAAATCGCAGTCCTCCCCCGTCGCAGCCTTCACGACCTCCGGACCGGTGATGAACATGTGACTTTCGCCGCGCACCATAAAAACGAAATCCGTCATCGCAGGGGAGTACACAGCTCCGCCGGCACACGGCCCGAGAATCGCGGAGATTTGAGGAATACGTCCCGAGGACTGGACGTTGCGCCAAAAGATTTCGGCATAGCCGCCCAAGGCATCAACGCCTTCCTGGATACGGGCCCCTCCGGAATCGCTGAGACCGATAACCGGAACCCCTGTTTCGTCCGCGAGGTCCATGATCTTGCAGATCTTCTCGGCATGGGTCAATCCTAACGAACCGCCAAGGACGGTGAAATCCTGGCTATAAACCGCGATGCTTCGGCCTCGAATTTTACCGAACCCTGTGACGACGCCGTCAGCGGGGATATCCTTTTCAGACATTCCGAAATCGCGTGCTCTCGTTTTTCGTAAGAGATCGATTTCTTCAAAACTATCTTCATCAAGAAGATGCTCAATACGCTGACGTGCGGAGAGGCGGCCTGCTTGCGCGCGGGCCTTCATCCGCTCACTGCCGCCTCCGGCACGGGCCTTTTCCTGCAAACTCCGCAACGCCTCAGTTTTATCGCTCGTTATTTTCATGGTTCTCCTACAAGTTCGAGCAGCACGCCGCCGCAATGCTTCGGATGCAAAAAGCATACGTGATGCCCGCGTGCGCCGGGGCGGGGGGACGGGTCAAGGGGCGGTCTGCCCGAAGCCGTCAACCGCTGCATTTCGGTTCCCACCTTTTCGGCGTGAAACGCGATATGGTGCATGCCGGGTCCCCGTTTGGCGAGGAACGCTGCAATCGCCCCCTCCTCACCGGTCGGCTCAAGAAGTTCAATCTCGGTGCCGCCGCTTTGGGAGTCCCCCAAAAAAGCCACCTTCACCTTCTGACTGGGGACTTCCTCGCGGTGGGTAACAACAAGACCCGCCGTCTCTTCATAAAGCTTGATCGACTCTTCAAGATTCGCAACGGCAATCCCGACGTGGTCGATTTTCATATTCCGGCCCCGAGAAGTTCCTGACTCAAGGTCAAGGGATCGGATTTCTTATCCATAAGTGATTTGATGTGCCCTTCTGTCACCCGGTCCAACGTGTTGCGCATGATCAATCGGGAGATTAGCAGCGACAATTCCTTACGCAAATGCCTCTTCCGTCGGTCCGTGATCTCTCCCGATTCTTTTAAATAGGTGCCGTGCTCTTCTGCGGAAGCGAGTAAATCATCAATGCCCTGTCCTGTTCGCGCCGAAACGGCATGCACGGGAACAACCCATTTCCCCTCTTCCTCGTCCGGCCCCAAACTCAGAGCGTCTTTGATATTGGCGACCGCTTTATCGACTTCTTCAAGGTCCGCCTTATTAACGGCAAAGATATCCGCTATTTCCATCGTCCCGGCCTTCATGGCCTGAAATTCATCCCCTTGGTAGGGCGCGGTCACGCAAATTACGGTATCAACGACATCCGCGACTTCGACTTCGTCTTGTCCCGTTCCAACCGTTTCAATTAGGATCCAATCAAATCCGTTTTTCCCGTTCCCGGTCTCATACGCCTCAAGGACGTGGATCGCGGCAAAAATCGTCTCATTAAGTCCGCCGACCATTCCCCGTGTCGCGAGACTGCGGAAGAACACGCCTTTATCAAGGGCGTGTTCCTGAACGCGAATACGGTCTCCCAGAAACGCACCCCCGGTATAGGCACTCGTGGGATCGACCGCAAGCACCGCGACGGTGTCTCCGCGCTTTCGGATTCGGCGAACAAGTTCATTAACGAGACTCGATTTCCCACTGCCCGGGGAACCGCACAATCCGATCGTGGGGGAATTTCCATGAAATGGGAAAAAGGATTTCGCGATGTCCTCGTATAATCCGGCTGTTTCATCGGTAACGCGGGTGAGCGCACGGGAAACAGCTCCCTGATCGCCGCCGCATACGCGTTCGACAAGTTCTTTTGCAGAGATTGAGTTTCGTCTGCCGGCCATCGCGGAGGTTCTAAGCCTTCTTCGCCGCCGAGTCGAGGGCGTCCTGAAGGAAAGAAGCGATTTCCGTAGTGGGTGTGCCGGGACCGAAAACTCCGCACACTCCGATTTTCTTGAGTTCCACCATATCTTCTTCGGGGATAATGCCGCCGCCAAACACCAGAACATCCCCGAGGCCGTTTTCATTCAACAATTTCACGACACGCGGGAATAAAGTCATATGCGCTCCCGAGAGAAGCGACAACCCAACGGCATCAACGTCTTCCTGGAGCGCGGTACGGGCGATCATTTCGGGAGTCTGACGAATGCCGGTATAAATGACCTCAAACCCCGCGTCGCGCAGCGAGCGAACGATAATCTTCGCCCCGCGATCGTGCCCGTCGAGACCGGGCTTTGCGATTAAAATTCGATATGCGTTATTTTTTTCCATCGTTGCTCCAATCTACCAAATGCCTTCTTGTGCTTGGAGAAGCTCACAGATCGCGTCTGCAAAGGTAGGATCAAAACGTGTTCCTTTGCCGGCCTGGACCTCCTTCACCGCGTATTCAACCAGCTGCTGGGGCGGAACCCCGCCGTTAATTCGAAGCTCCTCGATTTCCTCGATGATTCGGAGAATCCGGGATCCCTCGGGGATGGCATCTCCCTTAAGCTTTCCAGGATATCCGGTCCCATCGTAATTCTCATGATGATGCCGGATAATCGGCAAAGCCCCTTCCAGCATCTTAATGCCTTCGAGCATTTTTACGGAAAGCACCGGGTGCTGTTCTTCCGTTGGGGTCGTGATCCCCACCTGCGCTAGGATACGGGGGTTTTTAAAACCAACATAGCCGATGTCATGCAGCAAGCCCGCGTAATACATCATGCGGTATAAATAATCATCTCCCCCCATCGCTCGAACCAGCGCGCACCCTAAACGGGATGCGCGATTGGGATGATCGAAATTGCGGGGCTTTGAAACTTCGATCACACCGCTTAACAACTCAAGAACATGGGAGAAAAAATTCTTCTGATCCTGAATCACCCGCGTATTGGTGATCGCGACCGACGCGAGATTGGCAAGACTGGAAAGAAGTCCGATATGTTCGTTGGAATAGGTACCCGTGCGCTTATTAAGAACCTCGCACACCCCCACCAATTCGCCCCGGAAAAACATCGGAACCGCGACCAGGGAGCGCGTAATGAAACCGGATTTTTTATCGAACTGGCCGGCAAAGCGGGGATCCTTGGTGGCGTCCTGGACGATTTCCGGTTTCCCTTCTTTCGCAACCCAACCCGCGATTCCTTGCCCGATTGGCAGGGTCATTTTCTTGAGGGCCGCGCCGGCGGTGCCGCCGGCGACCTTAAAATACAGGCTCTTGCGGTCATCGGTGACAAGCATGATCGCGCTTGCTTCGGAATCAAGCAGCCGCTCGGCTGCGGTTCCGATTTTAGCAAGGAGAAAATCGAGGTCCGGCGTTGAATTCAGCGAACCCGCGATTGAAAACAATTCCAGAGCGAGAGAAAGATCACCTACGGGCTCTCCCTTCGTTCCAGTGGGGGCGGGAGTGGTCATTCCTTTTTCTCCTCTTCATTAGGTGCTTCTTCCGCCGGGGCTTCCTCTTCCGGTTCTTCGGCCTTTTCCTGACCGCCGATGACTTCCCGGACCGTCGTCCACCCCAGCTTCACCTTTTCCAGACCGTCCTGCATGATCGTTCGAAAATCACCTTGAGCGACAGCAAGCGGGGCCAGCGTGGAAACAGACATATCGCTAAGACACGCCTTTCGGACCGCATCTCCCATAATAAGAAGCTCATGAAACCCGATTCGGCCTTTGAAGCCCGTATCCTTGCATTCATCACAACCCACAGCCTTCTTGAACTTATGCCCCTTAGGCACCGGAACATGGTGCTCTTCAAAAAGAGCCAGTTCCTCTGCCTTAGGAGTGACGTCTTCCGAACAATGCTTGCAGAGACGACGGCCAAGCCGCTGGGCGAGAATCGCCTTCATCGTGGAGGCCACCATGTAGGCGGGAACCCCCATTTCAGTAACACGACTCAAGGTGGAAAGAGAGTCATTGGTATGAATCGTTGAGAAGACAAGGTGACCCGTCATCGCCGCTTCCATCGCGATATGCGCCGTTTCACCGTCTCGAATTTCACCGACCATAATGACGTCGGGATCGAGACGAAGGAAGGAACGGAGCGCGGTTCCGAAATCGAATTTTTTCCCGGCACCCAGCTTAAGATCCGGATTAACCGGAACCTGGACAATTCCATCGAGATTGTATTCGACCGGGTTCTCGGCGGTGAGAATCTTGATATCGGGACGGTTCACATAGTTCAAACAGGAATACAGCGTTGTGGATTTACCGGAACCGGTCGGACCGCAAACAAGGATCAAGCCGAAGTTCTTCTTACCCCCGATTCCCTCGAGCAGTCCAAGGAGATTCGCCTTGGTATCTTCCATAAAACCCATAACGTTAATATCAACCTGAATCGAGCGGCGATCGAGGATACGAAGTACGGCCGATTCGCCGTAAACCGTAGGAACGATTTCGACGCGAAACTCAATGGGGTTACCGCCGGCCAAAATCTGAATTCGACCAGACTGGGGGATGCGGCGCTCGGTCAGATTCATCGCGTTGGTTAGAATCTTAAGCTTCGCCATAATGGCTTGACGATACGCCCACGGCACCTTAAACGGACCTTCTTTCAAAATACCGTCCTGACGGAAACGCAGCAAGAGTGCGTTATTTTTTCCGGCGGGATCGGCAAAGGGTTCAATATGAATATCGGATGTCCCCGATGAAATTGCCGCGAGAAAAATCGCGTTCACCCACTTTTCGACTTCCGGGGCGGACGGGTCTACGTCGGAAATATCGGAAGCGGGTCCTTCCTTCGAGATAGCACCCTCCATTTCAGGAGGGGCATCATCGGCGCTGCTTTGAATATCCTCGATCATCGCGCCGAGGGCCGCACCCTCTCCGCGGCCGTACGCTACGTTGAGGGCATCCACAACGTCCCAGGGCATCGCAAGATAGGCTTGGACTTCCAGCCCCGTTCGGAGGTGGATATCTTCGGAAACGAAAAAGTCCTTCGGATCAGCCATCGCCACAAACAGCGTCGACTCTTCTTTGGCAAAAGGGATCGCTTGGTGGCGGCGCGCAACCGCCTCGGGGATAATCTGTACGACCTCTTCATCCGGCTCCATCTGGGAAAGATCGACCGCCTTTACCGCCCACTCTTCGGAGAGCACCTTCAGCAGTTTCGGCTTTTTCATCAGCTTATCTTCGACGATGACTTGCTGAACCGGCTTATCCTCTTTTTGCGCCTTTACGGTTGCTTCGTCAAGGACCTTCTCATCGATGAGCTTGCGCTCTTTGAGAATTTCCGTAACCGTCTTGCGGCGTACAAGGCCTTTAAGCGCCATGGTATTCTCCGAACGTTGCCCGCAGGGCACCGCAGATCTCTCCGACGGTGGCTCCGCGTTTTACCGCGTCCGACACCATCGGGAATAAATTTTCCTTCGACTTCGCAGCCAATCCGAGAGACTCCACCGCTTTTCCTGCGGCGGCAGAATCGCGGGACGACTTATAGGCCGCGAGTCGTTTCTTCTGTTCTTCTTCCAACTCGGGGGAAACCTTGAGCGTCTCGCGCTCGGCTTCTTTTTCCGAATCCATTTCGTAGCAATTCACGCCTACGATTTTGCGCCGCTTTTCCTCGATATCCTTCTGATACCGGTACGCGCTCTCTTGGATCTCTGCCTGGATAACCCCTTTGGAGATCGCCGGGA
>JBFIEP010000096.1:0-7718 GCA_041603335.1 Elusimicrobiota bacterium
CTGATGGAGGAGTCCATCAGCCGCGAGTCGGGGGCCGACTTCGGCGAGAACCTTCCGGCCGAAGACATCCGCCGGCTCATCCGGGAGATGGGGCGCGTACCAGCCGAGCGCAGCACCCGGTACGCCGGCAATTTTAAGAAGTGCGATCCCGGCTCGGCGCGGGAAGGAATACAAGCGATCCCGTTTGTCTTCGGTCGAATCCTCGATGTCGGTTTCCACTACAGCTTCCCAAATAGGACGCGCGGTCGTCACGAATCCGACCGCGATACCGAGACCGCCGGTCCGAACAATCCCCCACAGTCCTCCACCGATAAATGGGAATAGTTTGCGCAGAACGCGTCCTATGAAGGAGAAAAAGTCGATAAGCCAGGGAAAGAACTCTACTGCGATCTGCTTAAGACTACGAAACGCCGCACGGAATGGAGTTTCCAAGACCTTATAAAGGAAGCCGGCCGCAAAAGCGACAGGCGCACCGCCAAAAACCAAGGCAGCTCCGATCCCCCATGCCGTAAGAATCGGCCATCCAAGTGCGACCGCCCCGCCGGCCATTACGACGGGAACGATGCCGATGCCGGCAAGAAAGAAAGGCCACGCGAGCAACGGATACTTAAAAATATTCCCAGGCAGTTCGGCCTTCATAGCATCATCGGTCGAGCGGCCGGTTAAAACAGAGTCAAAGATACGTCCGAAACGAGCCCAGAATTTGAACGTATTACCACCGGCATTCGCCGCACTCGTAATGACATCACGAGGATAGGAGAGCCAAAGCGGATACTGGGAAAGCGCGGAACCAATGACACTACCGAGTGCCGTAACACCGATAGTCGTTACGAGTGAACTAGAAGCGATCCACGCGGGGGTTGATAACCCAGCAAAGGCTAGAGCAGCTCCGGCGGCCGTTAAAATCACGGGTGCAAAATAAAACGCGGCGCCTCCGCCAAGTGCCGTGAGAGCCAAGACGAGCGTGAGGCTCGGTCCTTTCTTCACCGACTCATCCTTCGCGGTTGAAGGAGTTGCCGGTTCATCGGCAGCATTAAGAGCGACAGGAGCCGAACGGTTGAGAAGATTGGTTCGAGATTGACCCAAGGAGCCACGAACCGGAGCGACATCGGCATCAGCGGAGCGTCGGGAAAAATCGAAAAGTTGGTTGATCGGAGCAATCGAAACCTTGCCGCCGCGTGATTCATGGGCAACGGCTTCAACCGTCGTGGTGAGAGACTGTTTTGCAGTAGCCGCGGTGATTGCTTTTGCAGGGGCATTGGTCTTCATGGAACGAGGAGCAATTTTCGTGCCAGCCGGAGCAGCGATCGACTCAACAACAACAGCTGCGGGAGAAACCCTTCCAGTGACTGCTTGGGAAACCTTGGTCTCCGAAGGCAGCGCCAACATCGGATCAATGGTGGGAAGCGAGGATCCGAGTGCATCCACCCTAAGAAGGGAAGAGCCATTTGTCATACCGGGCGCTGAAATTAAACCGACGCCGACAGGGGCATTTAAGCCGCTGGGGACCGATGAAACAGGGGCTTTGCCGACGACCTTTGCGGCGGCTTCGTAGACACCAACGCCGGGCATCGTTACTAAAAGCGCGGCGACGAGAGTGGATGAAATAATTTTTTTAATAGGAAATTGGAGAGGTTTCTTAAGCATGGCACAATGATATCACCGAACCGAAAATTCTCTGTGAGTCAAAACACCCAATTACGGAGGTGCGTTAACACCTAGAGATCTTGAGGTCTAAAGACCTATCCCGTCGGGGTTGATTGCCATCAAGAGAATAAATTGGCGCACGTCATATGGGAAAATCGTGTGAGCGCGTATGATGTTGATACGTCATACCACTGGAACAAAACATGAACCGCAAACTCACTTTTACTCTCGCCCTGCTGATCCCCGCCGCACCGGCCTTCGCGGGCAACAATGATCTTCTCCTTCAGATGCAGGAATTCACCGGTCTTTTTGATGGAGGCCGAGCCGATGTCGTTGAAGTCGCCCCCCCATCGGAAATGCCTATCCCGGAAGGTGAAACAAGGAAAAAGGAAAATTGGTGGGGCACTCTTCCCGGATTTCCAGCCGCTCCCAAAGGCGGTGATTGGGACGTTCCCAGTATCGAAGGCATCCCGATCGAAGGACCGACGAAGCATCGCGACGTCCTTAAAGAGATGTCGCCCTGCCAAGCGATAGACTTCGTCTATGCCCGTCAACCCAGCGCCTCAGAAGTCGTGACCGTACTCAGCGACTGCCTCTCGGCCCTCTCAAAGCGCTACAAGGTGCAAATCACCGCGGCGGAAGGACGTAAAGGGATCGTTGTTATGATTAGCGGTCTTATCCCTCCCGGAAGCACGATCAAGGCCGATCTTGAGTCCGCCCTCCACCTGCGCGGCGGAAAACTCTTCGGCCATTCCGTAACCCTCGTCGACCTTGAGCGGCCGGCCTCCGACCGCCAGACCAGCTCTCTACAGCCCATTGTCGACCAATGCAGGATCGAAACAAAATCGCTGAAGAACGCGGCGGCATTTGTATCTGTTTTCAGCAGCTGCGTCACCGAAGCGAAAGGCATCACGATCACTTCGATCCGACCCGATGCAAAAGACGACACGCTGGTTCTTGTGTACAGCCGCGACGCGAAACACCTAATCCGGGACATGAACGGCGTCGTCCGGATTCTTACCGATCATGGCGTCACCCGGCTTCGGATCCAGGCCCAAAGCGAGCTTCTCACCGACGATATGCTGGGTGCCGGCCTCGGCCTTCCGGTTTACCGCGCGCAGTAATTTGTAAAGTTCCTCTATTGAGGAGGAGCTATGCCTGTAGACATCATCGCGAAGCTTCGCGACACCGCCAAAAAAAATCCCCGTAAGATTGTTTTGCCTGAAGGTGCCGATAAACGCACCTTGGAAGCCGCGGCGATCTTAAAACGCGAAGGCATCGCTGAACCCATTGTTCTGGGGACAGAGAAAGTCGACGGCGTCACCGTTATCGACCCGGCCACTGACGATCGCCGGAAGGTTTACGCTGAATTGTTCTACGAAAAGCGCAAACACAAGGGCATTGAAATGGCGGACGCCCTGAAGCTTATGGAAGATCCGATTCATTTCGGAACCATGATGCTGCACAACGATGATGTTCACGGTTTCCTTGCGGGCGCAGCGCACGCAACGGGAGATACCATCCGCCCGGCTTTGCAAATCATTAAACCCGCCCCGGGCGTACGGGCCATCTCCAGCTTTTTCATCATGGTCATTCCCAACTGCAGCTACGGTGAAGAGGGAGTCATGCTAATGGGAGATTGCGCGATCAACCCGACCCCCCCGCCTGCGAAACTCGCCCTCATTGCAATCTCAACGGCCAAGATGGCGAAGGCCCTGTGCGGTATGGACCCGCGCGTCGCGATGCTCTCATTCTCGACGCTGGGCTCGGCGGAACACGAAACGGTCGATAAAGTTCGTGAGGCCGTGCGCATCGCGAAAGAAAAAGCGCCGGAACTCGCGATTGACGGAGAAATGCAGGCCGACGCAGCCCTTGTTCCTGAGATCGGCAGCCGCAAAGCTCCCGACAGCAAGGTCGCCGGCAAGGCCAATGTCTTAATCTTTCCCGATCTGCAAAGCGCAAATATCGGATACAAACTGGTTCAGCGCCTATGCGGGGCAGAGGCCATCGGCCCGATCCTCCAGGGATTTGCGAAACCCGTCAATGACCTTAGCCGCGGCGCCACCGTTGATGACATTGTCACGCTCGCGGCAGTTACAGGACTCCAGGCCGACCAGTCGCTGAGATAATGGCTGAGATTACAGTAAAGGCCTAATGGCCTATTACGGCCGCCGCGGCTTCTTCACGCGACAAAGAGCGGCCGATCACGTTCCCAATAACGCCTAGGTTATCCATGGTAGCGAGAGGCGCTTTCCAATCGGCCCAACCCTTGGGAACATGGGCATGGAGATTCTTAGGGGCGTACTTCAATCCAAAAACCGATAGACCTGTCGTCAAAGCCCCACCGCCGAACGTTTGCGCGGACTCATAGAATTTCTTTTCGTCCCCGGCCTTGTAGGCTTTGCGTGCGTTATAAATTCCCTTCCCCATCTGATAAACACCCATCCCGATCCCGACAGCCAACAATCCCCATGCTGCGGCGGGCACGGCAACGGTCAGCGCAACGGCACCTACCGCCATCGCCGCGCCTTTCCAGGTGAAAAGACTTTTCACGACATGTCCGGCACCCTTCGCCGATTCCCAAGCGGCGCGTCCCCAGGAAATCTTCATTTTCGGCTTCGCCGGTGCGGGCGTCGCCTTTATATGGAGTCCCTTCTGTTTGATCGGCGCCGCTCTGAAGGCGGCGCGACCGTGATACTGACTTCCGGAAACCGCGTTCATCCCCGAGCGGGTATTCGCGCCGTCATAATAAAGATTTTGTTTGGATGCGGAAGCACCGACCCGATTGGCGGCGATAGCCTTGGAAGCACTCTTCATTTGAAACAGGGGTTTTCTCTTAGGGACCCAAGCCGGAGCGGGAGCGGCAGCGGAAGTGGGAGACAAAACATTTTCAACGATCGTAATGCGCTCTCCCCATCGTGCGCGCAAACCGTTTAATAATTGCGTTCGCTCCTGAAGAGAAACGGCTTGATTCCATCCCACAGCACCGGTGCGCTTTAAAAGAACCGAATCGCCTTTTGAGGACATTTTCACGTCGTCGCCCCCGAACGGAATTAAGCGACGCAAGGAAACCAAGGTCTCCTGGTTGAATTCGACCGCTGGATTTTGGGATTGAAGCTGGATGGAAACCAGCGCACTGCTTTCCGAGACCATTCCCAGAAGGAAGATGAGAGCGATGGGCGCGATACTCTTTCTCATACTCCCAGATTAGGGCCAAAGCCCTGAACGGGCTAGGGCATATCTGCCCATATTTTTTTGGCCCTAAAGGCCTAGACTCCAAAACCCTAGTCTTCCTTCCCTAAAAACCGCTTCGCCCGGTCCAGCAACGACGACTCATCGGATGCTGCCGCGACCGGCACCGGAGGAGCCTCTCCTTCCTCGGGCGCCTTCTCAGCCATTTTGACCGGCTCAGCACCGGGGATATCCTGGAAGACGTCGCTATCGAACACGTTCAAATCGCCCTCATCGACAGACGCCATAATGTCGAGGATTTCATTGGATGGAGGGACCGCGGCCTCGTCAACTCCGTCCTGGATCATTCGCTGAACCTTGTCATAAACACGGGTAGGATTATTCGCGTGCTCCCGCGGCGCGTAATGAAGTAAGGCAACAGCATCATCTTCAGGACGATAGCGGAAATAAATGCGATGGGTCCGGCCGGCGCCAAACTTAAATTCCCCAATCCCCGCGAGCGGACCTCCGAGAAACTTCACGTTGCCGATCTCACCCTTACGCGGCATATCGGAACGGATAATTCCGCGCAGTTTTAAAAACTCTTTCCCCAGGCGCTCCCAATCTCCCTCTCGAAAATTCTTGGCATCCCCTGAAAACTGACTGGTAAACAACAACTCCGGATCCGCTGTCGTAGGCAGCGCATCGGCAGTCTCGTTAAAAGCTTCCTTAATACGCGCCCGCCGCAGCTCCGCTTCCCTCTCCCGGGCTGCCTGATACGACCTCCTCAGAGCATCAGCAGCCAGCGTTCCAAGATATCCGCCGTACTCTCTCTGCAAACGCTCCATACGCAATAACATGTCTTTAGAGGGAACTCCCCCCTGCTCGACAAACATCGCCTGGTGGGCTTCGCTCACCAAGTCATACGCCGCGTTGCGTGCATCCTGGACAGAATCTTCAACGGCCATTGCAACGGCTTCTTTCCGGGAAGCGGGAGACATCGCCTCGAATTCTTCAATTGGAATTTCGAGTGCTTTCTCAAGATTAAAAATGACGGGGGCCATGGACTGCTGGGCGGCGGCCGATTCAAAATTCATCCCGCCCAGCGTTGGTAGGGTTGTCCGGAGCGAAGGCGCCATGTCGGCTAGTTCCGCAGGCGAATAGGCATTCAAAACTCCGCCAACGGCCTGGGACCAGGCTGGGGAAGCAGCACCATGGGAAAGCGACGCGACGGGCTTGCCCGTTGATAAACGGAAAGCGGACGCACCAACAGACGTCGCAAGCAGAAGGGCCGCGAAAAACGCGAAGAAGGACGATTTCATCCCCATAGGGTTGATGGGGAATCGCGTTATTTCAAGGGATTTATGCGGTATTTAACGGAAGCATGTTTCGCGTCGCGTACGCGATGCTTGAACATTCGCTGTTCTTTTTAAATCGTTTTCAGGCGCGAATATCCAAGCCCAGAGAGGAAAACAAGGGGACGTCCCAACTGTAGGGAACGAGAATTAGTTTTGGAATTTCATTCTTTCGGTTGGAAGCGGTCGGCCCCCACGGGGCCGAGCGAAACTGGGGGAGCGATCTATGCGTTTTTCCCAGCCGAGAGGGCCTGGACAACCACGACTAATTCCGACGGTTCAATCGGCTTGGGCAGATACATTTGAAAACCGGAACGCAGGGCAGCGGTGCGGTCCTCAACGGTCACCCGGGCGGTCAGTGCGGCCGCCGGCGTATTCCCTGCCTTTTCCGGTCCCATTTTCCGAATCCGGTGCAATAAGGAGTACCCGTCCTCTCCGGGCATCATGATGTCGATCAAGAGGACGTCGAAGGATGCGGTTTGAATCTTGTCAAAAGCGTCGGACGCATTGGAAGCCAGCGTGACTTCCGCATTCGCATATTCAAGAACCGCCTTCAGCATCGCCAGCGTATCGGGCTCATCATCGACAACCAAAGCGCGTACTCCGGAAAGATCGGGAACAGCGCCGAACAATACTTTTTTGTCTTGATGCCCTTTCTCGGCAGGCAGAGTATCCGGACCCGCTTCAGAAACCGGAACCGAGATAATAAAGACCGAACCCTTTCCCACGCCTTCGCTTTCCGCCGTTACCTTGCCGCCGTGCAATTCCAAAATATGGCGCGTAATCGCGAGTCCCAACCCCAACCCTCCGTGCTCCCGCGTCAAAGACGCCTCGGCCTGGGTAAAGGGATCAAATACGTGAGGCATATAGTCCGGGTGAATCCCGCCGCCTTGATCCGCCACAGAAATGATGACGTTGTTGTCCTTGTTTGAAATGGAAACGGAAACGGCCTGTCCTTCATCCGAAAACTTTACGGCATTGGAAACAAGATTCCAGACCGCCTGCTGAAACCGAACCGGATCCCCAAAGATAACAGCCTTGGGATCGCGCAGTTCAATCGTTAGATCCACCTTCCTAGCCTTCGCGGCGGGCCGTACCACGTCGACAGCGGCCTGAACGATCGAGTCAACCTCAATACGCCGGGTTTCCAGACGCACCTTGCCCGTCACAATCCGGGAGACATCCAGCAGATCCTCGATGATCTGCGCCTGGGACTTCATATTCCTTTCAATCGCGTCGAGGGCCCTGCGGAATTCGTTGGAATTCATATCGCCTTGCTGCAGCAGGAAGGTCCAGCCGAGCATCGCGGTCATCGGCGTACGGAGTTCGTGCGACAACAATGCCAGAAATTCGTCCTTGGAACGGCTGGCCGTTTCGGCCTCAATGCGCAAAGCCCTCTCTTTGGCGAGATGATTCTTATCCGAGCGCTCTGCCTTTACCTGTTCGGTAATGTCCAGGGAGACGCCGATCGTCCCGCCTAAACTTCCGTCCTTGTTCTTAATCGGTTTATAGCGAGTCTCCCAAACGGAATCTTGAACGCGGGCC
>JBFIEP010000097.1:0-7655 GCA_041603335.1 Elusimicrobiota bacterium
CGATACAGCGGCCTTCAAAGTCGGCAAGGCCGGAGCTGCCCGGTTGACGAGCCAAATTGTATAGAAGTCCTCTTCCACGTAGTAGATGTCGGGATCTGCCATCATACGAACGGCACTCGTTTGGAATTTACCGACAGGCATTTCCGCTACTTCCAAGCCGAGATCAGCGATCGTCTCAACGCGGGTAAGACCGAATTTAGTTAATTTCGCATCGCGGGCCTGGGCGGTGACACCCCTATTAAACCCTACGATCATTCTTTTGGATGCCTTCTTGGCAGAGGCGGCAAGTACTGGAGCAACGGAACCTAACAGGACAGCAAGTGTTACGAGAATTCGCATCATCCCTCCGGGGAGTCGAAAGTCCCACCTCCAACGACCCTAAGAGCCTATAACAAAAAGCCCGAAAGGCCCAGGCCCGCAATACCCCGAAGGGCCTTTTATTTTTTTACCCGGAAGACCTAGATTGTTGAAGGCGAGGAAATTACTTCCGCCCGGAGAAGGGAACAACAAACTTTAAAGCAAAATAATGATCATAGCCCGGCCCATCAAGGATCGTACTCTGAATCCGCTCGAACCAGACCTCGGCCTGTTTAGACACAATACCAATGCCTGCGGTGAGATCCATATTCGCCGCAGAGTACTTCTTATGATCGCGGTCGGTCAGAAAATCAGCATCAACCTTCATTTGGAACTGTCCGCCGGGCGTACTTAAGAGAGCCCGGGCTTCATACCGCATAAAGGCACGCCCGGTCTGATTAGAACGCGCGTGAAAACTTTTATTATGGAGAAAATAACCAAGTCCGAATTCTCCGCGAATCGTCGGCCCTTTTGTTTTTGTTTGCTGGCCTCCATAACGATTCTTACGCTTCTTACCGAGAGTCGTCAGATCCGAAAGCGCGGCCTCGAAGGTCACCCCCCCACGCACATCCCAATACCGCGCGGAACCGCCGCTTCGATCTATAGGCAAATGCTCTTCTCGATTGAACTGGATGCGAAGCGGACCGTTTCGAGTCCCCACTCCTAATAGATAGCTGATCTGGGTCGGGTTCAATCGATGAGGCTGCTGCCGATTAGCAACGGCCAAGAGGTCTCCAAGGAATCCCTGCTTGTTCCCGGCGAAAGCATCCAGCATGGAAAGACGGTAGAACGCACCGCCTGTCCCGGTTGCATCGGGACGGGCCGCAGCCGCGCCGCGGGAGCTGGGGATCAAGCGTCCCACTTCAAAACGGCCCGCCTGCATGCGTTCAGTGGTATCTTCGGCCGGGAGGGACTGACGGCCGAGCGTCGGACGATAAAATACGCCTGCAAAAGCAGGAATACCGCCGGTCCCGATTATGCCGAAACAAAGAAATAGGTTAAGGCACGCTCCTCGGAAGTCCGAGCGCGAAGCGGAGCAAGATCCTCGCTCCAATCCAAAACCATCCAATCCCGATTTAAAACGACCCATCGATTCGCGAATTTCGACTCCAAACGGCTGAGGTTCAAGGTTGCCATGACGGCACCGTAGCAATACTACATTAAATACTTGTTGCCGGATTCCTAAGGTCAAAGGTCCCATTTGCTCCCAGGTCTTTTTCCCAGGCACTTTCTCCCCGAATGACTCAACGCCGGTGGAATAGGGAAACGATAGGATCGGACCATGAATAAAGACAATTGGGCTCATAAAACAATATCACTCCTTGTCGCTGCTGCATTTATTCTGGTCCAACCCGGAAGCGCATTCGCACGGTTCACCGCAGTCACTGGAAAGGCGGCTGTTAACGGCAACACAGCGATTGCACCCCGTGCACTGACACCGGGCTTATCCAACACCCTCTCTTTAAGCGTCCCTGCAGCGAGCCTTTCTCTGAACAGCTCACTCCCTGTACTAACAGCGCCGGTATTGCCCTCTCTGGAATCTGCAGTAAATGCGGCCTCCCCGGAAGCACGCATGGCACCAACGCTTTCCCACCAGGAATCGGGACTGCGCTTTGTGACCCAGGCCGGACAGACTGCAGGCAAAGTTACTGAGGCCGCCTCCGCTCCTACTATAAGGAACGCGGCAGCTCCGGAAGCGGTTGAGACACCCGAAGCCAAGCGAGCAGCAGGGCCGCTGGCCCGCCTCAGCAAGGCAATTAGACAACGCTCCTTCCAACCGCTCTTTGACGGGGCGCGCACTACCCGCCGCGGAGCCGGACTTGGAATTCGCCAAGCCGACCCGGAAGACGTTGGAATTCCGCTTGACGAACAACCGGGCCAACCGGGAGACACCGAGGTTGCCGGCCTATCCTGGAAACGCGTCAGCGTCCCGGGAGCACGCGCCCGCGGTCTCGCCCGTATTTTCCGCAGCCGCTCGAGTGATGTCACCCAGCTCTCGGGTGCCCCCCGAACCGCAGCTGCTGCAGAGGCAGAACTACGCCGCCTGATTGATGAAAATCCGGCACGGTTCGGCGGAGTTCCGTCTTCGGAACTGGAGACAACCATTTCCAAGCGCATCCAGGGACGACCCGGGCTCGCAGACATTATCGACGTCGAATTCCGGCAGAAACACAACGGAGAAACGGTAGAAGGGACCTACCTCCACTTCACCATTCGCGTTGCACCCGCCCAATCCAACGTCGTCTCTGAAACCGCACAACTCTATCCGGGACTGTCGGTTAACACCGAAGCAACCCTGGACGATTCCCAAGCTCTCGAAAATGCATTCGATCGTCTCGGTCGCCCAACCGGTTCCTACAATGACGTGAGTCCTGTAGGCCGCAAGGTCATGCACCTAGGCGGAAAATGGAGATACGTCTCGGTTCACTATTCCGAAAGCAAGATCCTTCTTGCCGCCGTCGATCTGAATACCGGAGAAGCCTTTGCCTGGGACCCCAAGGTTCACGCGCGGTCAAAGGGCGAACTTATCGGCCGGGGTGTGAAATTCGATCCTCCGGCAACCGGAACCAACATCGTCGATCTCGCGATGCCTCACGCGGAAGTTACAACTTCCGACGGCCGCACGCTCTATACCGATAAAGATGGTTGGTTCACTCTTGAAGGCGACAAGCCGGTCACGATCACCGCGACCCTTAAAGGGAAGTACGCGACAATCCAGGACCAAGGCAAAGCAACGCTAAAGATTACCGCCACCGTAAATCCCGGAGAACCGATCCGCCTCGTCTTCAACCCCGAGGGTTTTGATGAGAATACCGTCGCTCAGGTAAACGCCTACCGCCACGCGAACGTGGTGCATGATTGGTTGGTGAAAAATCAAATCGAGGGTGAAATTAAGCGCTCCATCCCAATCAAAACCAACATCAACCGGGACTGCAACGCTTATTACACACCCTGGAGCCCAAGCCTTAACTTCTTCAAGTCGAGCGGGCGCTGCATTAACACCGCCTACGACACCGTCGTCTACCATGAATACGGACACTTCGTTGACGACATGATCGGAGGAATCGCCAACAGCGCCCTCTCCGAAGGCTGGGGCGACATCATCGGGATGTACATCACCGGTCAGCCGATTCTCGGAGAAGGCTTCATGAAAAGCCGCACTCCTAATTACATCCGGCACGGGGAAAACGATTACCAATTCAATTCCCGTGATGAGGTACATAAACAAGGCCAGGCCTGGATGGGATTTGGCTGGAAACTTCGAAAGATGCTCATTGCAAAATTAGGAGAGGCCGAAGGAGCAGCCGTCGCTGAAGCGCTCGTGGTCCCGGTGCTGTTTGCCAATGTTCGCAGCATTCCTGCAGCCATTGAAGCCGTCGTCATGCGCGCCCTAGGCGAGAACGGCCAGGTGGAGCATTTCGCCGAAATTCAGGCGGCTGCCGCAGCCCACGGCATTACCGTCGAGCATCCCGTGGACGGAACCGTCGGGACCCTGGTCCGCCGTCGCGGCTTCGGGGGCTGGCTGGCCCATATGATTACGGAACGCCGCATTTAGACCCACTGGAGATTCAAAAGCCCGGGAAGACGCCTCGCGTCCTCCCGGGCTTTTTTATTGGTAGCATGCCGCGATGAGGCTTAGAGTAATTTTCGGCTGCTTCAGCGCCCTGACGCTAGTCCTGTATATCCCGGCCCTGTTCACAATGGGCCACGGGATTCTAGGACCCGGTGTCGGAGCAGGAATTCCCATTTGGCAGTATTGGTGGGTCTCCCAATATTTACTAGGCACCGCTCCCGGGCCTCTTCTTCAATCGACCCACCTACTCTTTCCCATCGGCACACCCCTCATCTGGGAATCGCCGCTATTATTGGCTCTGGGCTCCACACTGGCCGCCGCAGTGGGACCGTTTTGGTCCTACAACAGTCTGTACCTAATTTCCTTCCCGGCAGCGGGAACAGCACTCTATGCCCTCGCAAAGCGCTACGGCCGCTCCGATGAAGCTGCCTTCATCGGCGCGATCGCATTCATGTTCTGCCCGCCGATGCTTACCCAGCATCTACTCGGACAAATTCCGGAAACCCTTCTATTCACGCTCCCCCTATTACTTTTAACGTTAGAACGTGGAAATCTATTTTTCGTCGGATTAGCGTCGGCCCTTGCCTGCGCCTCGTCCCCCTATGTGGGCGCGACGGCAGGCATCACGGTTGCGATATGGGCCGCGATCGATATACGGAGACCGAACCTCAATAAGCTCCTCGCTGCCGCGATAGCAGGGGCTGTGCCTACTATTCTTTTCGGATATTTCCCGATCCTCGTTCATGCAAAAGAGTTAACCGGCAACGCCGGGACCTACAGCGTCAGCCTATTATCCTGGATCGATCCCCTCGCCTGGCATCCCTTAGCGATTTTCGACAGAACCGGCATCCCTTTGGAAGAGCGGTCCGTTTTTCTCGGCCTCACCATCCCGCTCCTAGCAATCGGTGCCTTTAGAAATCATAGGGATTCGATCCGATTATTCCTGTGGCTTGCCGCCGCAGGAGCGCTTTTAGCCCTGGGGCCTCACCTCCGCCTCGCCTACAGCGAATCGCCCATCCCCCTTCCCTACGCCCTCCTGGAAACCCTTCCGGGATTTTCTCTTTTCCGGGCCCCCGCGCGGTTTGCATCGGTGTTCTGGCTAGCGGCAGCCCTCTTAGCCGCCACCGGCTTTGACGGCTGGAAAGACCGCATTCCCCGGCAATGGAGAGGGATTTCCCACCTGATCGTTGCCGTTATTTTCATGCTGGAGGTTGGGATACCATGGGCCGTCCGGCGCACGACCCCGATTGCCGATAAAGGGGTCTACACGATTATTGCCGAGGACGAAGGCCAGGGGGCTGTCCTGGAAGTCCCGGTGACGCTCCACAAAATCGGAAATATGAGCATAAACGCCCAACGCAGGATGCTGGCCGCCCCGCAGCATCGGAATCCGATGGTCGCCGCCCATCTCGCCCGAATTCCTGAAGGAGCCCTGCAGCCCTTCGTCGAGCAGGATCTTCTTATAGAGCTCACTCACCCGCATGTATTGGTGCCGCTCGAAAATAGAAGGGACCTCGCTGCGCGGCGCTCCGCGCTCACGACCCGCGGCAAAGAATCTCTCCGCGAACTTGGCATAGAGTGGGTTATTCACCACACTCTCGAGACAAAGACAGACGAAAAGACCCATCAAGCCTACACCCGCCTTCTGGAAGACTCCCTTGGAACTCCAATCTCCAGCGATGCTTACGGCCGCAAACTCTACCGCATCCCCCCTTCTTTTTAGCCCGATTTAAGGACCGTCACACGGCCGTCAATTACAAATCCGGAGTGATGTGGTAGAATTCATCAAGCGACAAAATTCACTGTTCTAGGAGCACATGGAAAAAATATCGTTTGCCTTAAATCTTCTCGGCGCCCTCGGCGTCTTCCTCTACGGCCTCAAGGTCATGAGCGAAGGCCTTCAAAAACTTGCCGGAACCCGTCTTCGGGAAATTCTCGCATCAGCAACAAACAACCGTTTCAGTGCGACCCTATCCGGATTCCTGGTAACCTGCGCCGTTCAATCCTCCAGCGCAACGACCGTCATGGTCGTCGGCTTTTGCAGCGCGGGACTTCTAACCCTCACTCAAAGCCTCGGGGTTATTTTCGGTGCCAACATCGGAACCACAACCACCGCCTGGCTCGTGAGTCTCCTAGGGTTCAAGGTTAAGATCGCAAAATTCGCCGTACCCCTTATCGGTATCGGCTTCTTCTCGCAATTCATCAAACGCTGGCGCTTTCCCCATCGCTTCGGCGAAGTCCTGGTCGGCTTTGGATTGCTTTTCCTCGGGCTGTCTCTTCTCAAACACACGATCCCGAACGTAAAAGACGCCCCGGAAATGCTGCACATGATTTCCCGCTTCAGCCCCGATACATTATTTGGATTCTGCTACGCGGTTTTCGCGGGAACGCTCATGACGATCGCGGTCCAGTCCTCAAGTGCCGCCATGGCTATCACACTGACGGCCGCCGCCCAAGGCCTCATTGATTTTCCCACCGCAGCCGCGCTCGCGATCGGTCAGAATATCGGAACGACGTGCACCGCATTGCTCGCCGCTATCGGCGCCCCGCTCATCGCCCGACGCGCGGCACTGGGACATTTCCTATTTAACGTCCTTGGTGTTATCCCTGTTATCCTGGTATTCACTCCATTCTTGGCACTGGTCGATCATTTAATGCCGGGCAACCCTTACGCGACCGGCGACACCGGACATATCACCGTCACGACCCACCTAGCCTTGTTTCACACGATGTTTAACGTATTAAACACGGTTCTTTTCCTGCCGTTTATCCACCAATTCGAAAGACTGATCGTGAAACTCATGCCCGGAACAAAGGCTAAAGCCGCCGAACACGACCTCGTCTATCTGTCGACTCCGTTCTCATCGACGCCGGAACTATCGATTATCGCGGCCCAAAAGGAAGTCGATCGCATGGCCGGAATCTGCCTTAAGATGTCTACTAAAATCATTAAATCGCTCAGTGCCCGGGGAGAAGAACGTTCTGCGCTTCTCGAGGAACTCAAGGAAGACGAAACAACAACCGACGTCCTCGAACATAAAATCACAACCTTTCTTGCGGAATTGACCCACGGACACCTCTCGACGCCCGCGAACAGACACGTTCTCTCCATGCTCTCGATGGTCAACGACTTGGAGCGCATCGGGGACCACGGTGAGAAAGTGTCAAATCTCCTCAAACGGGAAATGGACGGCCGCTACAAATTCTCCAAAGACGCCTGGAAAGAACTCGAGACGATCGCGGAAGAAGCCCATGGCGTTCTAAAGAGCATGAAGAAATTAATTCTGCATCCCGAAGACGACCCGCTTCCCAAAGCCCTCGAGCGTGAAGAGGCGCTTAATGAAATGCGCAGCAAATTCCGGAAGAAACACTTGAGCCGCTTGTCCGATGGAAAATGCTCGGCACTCGCGGGTGTTGTCTTCTCGGATCTACTGACGTCATTCGAGAAAATGGGCGACCACGCCTTTAACGTTGTTGAAGCGACCGCCGGCGTGAAGTAGGGGTGTAGTTCGAGCCTGATCAGGTCCGCCAGCTTTTCAAAATAGAAAGCCCCGCTAAATGCGGGGCTTTTTACTTTCCCCGGGGAAAGCAAAACGGGCCCCGGTTGCCCGGAGCCCGTGCAAGGTCGTCTAATGCCCAACCGTCAATCTTTAGGAGTATAGCCTCATGTTTGTGCCAATTCCAGTGAAAAATGCGGGACTGCAGGGGCGGGATTCGAACCCGC
>JBFIEP010000098.1:0-7617 GCA_041603335.1 Elusimicrobiota bacterium
CCTGGACGGGACTTCGGTTTGGCGGATTGACGATACCGACGGCTATAAGTTTATTCTCAAAGACGGACGCTGGCTGGGACTGCGCTTCTCGGGAACAGAACCGGTGGTCCGCCTTTACGCCGAAGCATTCGATGAGAAAGGGCTTAAGGCGATGGTGTCGGAAGGAAAGAAGATTATCGAGGGAAAGAAATGAGCAAGATCGCATCCGTCACGGCGCGTGAAATTCTGGATTCCCGCGGGTTTCCAACGCTTGAAGCCGAGGTCCGCCTCGAGAGCGGTGCTTTAGGGCGTGCCGCGGTTCCCAGCGGCGCTTCTACGGGTGAACACGAAGCCGTAGAGCTGCGCGACGGCGACAAGGGTCGATTTTTGGGCAAGGGAGTGATTCAAGCCGTCGCGAACGCGAAGGATGCTCTGGGCCCCGCCTTGATCGGCATGGACGCAAACGATCAAAAGGCGATCGACGAAAAAATGCTCGGTTTGGATGGAACCCCGAATAAAGGGAAGCTTGGAGCTAATGCGCTGCTCGGCGTTTCGATGGCGGTTTCCCGCGCGGCGGCGGCTGAGAAGGGCGTTCCGCTCTACCGTCACCTCCGTGATGCTTTTTCCATCGATGAAAAAGAGTGGCTTTTACCGGTGCCGATGCTTAACATCATTAACGGCGGCCAGCATGCCGATAGCGGACTCGACGTTCAGGAATTTATGGTTGTGCCCATCGGTGCGCCGAGTTTTCCTGAGGCCCTGCGTTGGGGTGCCGAGATTTATCAACACCTTAAGAAGCTCCTTTCCGCCCGCGGTGAAGCGACCGCTGTCGGCGATGAAGGGGGGTTTGCGCCGCGGCTTAAAACCCACGATGAAGCGATTGAGATTATCTTTGAGGCAATCAAGATTGCGGGTTATTCCGGCAAGGTCAGTCTTTCGCTTGATGCCGCTGCAAGTGAATTTTGTCAGGATGGAAAATACGGATTTGAAGGCGGCTCATTGAGCGCCGTTGAAATGACCGGGAAATACGCCGCTTGGGTCGAAAAATATCCCGTGGCCTCGATTGAAGACCCGCTCGATGAGAACGACTGGGACGGTTGGAAGACCTTAACCGCGAAGTTGGGTGACCGCATCCGCGTGATTGGGGATGATCTGTTTGTCACGAATGTCGAGCGTTTGGATCGCGGCATCAAGGAAGCTTCCGCTAATTCCATTCTCATCAAGCTTAACCAAATCGGGACCGTTACCGAGACAGTGGCCGCCGTTCTCAAGGCCCATGCCGCCGGTTTCTCTGCGGTCATCTCGCATCGATCCGGAGAGACGGAGGATTCCTATATCGCCGATCTATCCGTTGCCTTAAACGCGGGCGCGATTAAGACCGGGGCTCCGTGCCGTTCCGAACGACTTTCCAAATACAACCAGCTGCTGCGCATCCACGATGAACTTGGCTCCGAGGCGAAGTATTCCGGAGATAAAGCCTTCCGCGCGGCGGTTCATGTCTAAACGGCGTAAATCGCGAGCGCATTTCAAGCACTCCGGGGTTACCCCGAAGACGGTGCTTGGGCGTAAATCAAAAAAAGCGATTTCCGTTAGGGCAAAGACGGTTTACGGGCTGATTGTTTTGGCGGTCGCCGCCGTTCTCCTGGCCAATAAAGGCTTTCGGACCATTGTTTCCAGTCATCTTCAGCTTCGCAGTCTAAACGCCGAGATGTAGCTCCTTGAGACGGAAGAGGCGCGGCTTAAGGCCCGTATCGATGCTGTTCAAACAAACAACGCCGCGTTAGAGCGGGTTGTTCGCAAAGAGCTCGGGTACCGCCGCCCCGGCGAAATTGAATACCGGTTTCCGCCTCCTTCCCAAGAACAGCGCTACCGCTAATGTATTTCCGCCAGCTCGAACTTGGGCCGATGGCGAATTACGTCTACTTGATCGGGGATCCCGATACGAAAACCTGTGCCGTTATCGACCCCGCGTGGGACGCGGAAACCATTCACAAAACCGCTGAAGCCGACGGTTACAAGATCGAACGTATTCTTGTAACGCACGGCCATCATGATCACATAAACGCGATTGAGCCCCTTTTGGCCAGGGTCGATGCCCGCGTCCATGTGCACGCGCAGGATGCCTTCGCGTTGCCTGCTTTGGGAGACGCCTTGGAAACAGTCACCGGGGAACAGCGGCTCGAGCTGGGAAAGCTTACGATTCGCTGTTTGCATACCCCGGGGCATACCGAGGGCTCCCAGTGCTTTCGGTTTGAGGGGAACCTTATGACCGGCGATACGCTATTTATAGGGAGCTGCGGCCGCGTCGATTTTGAAAATTCCGATCCCGAGAAGATGTGGGCCAGTT
This sequence comes from Elusimicrobiota bacterium, assembly GCA_041603335.1. Classification (GTDB taxonomy): domain Bacteria; phylum Elusimicrobiota; class Elusimicrobia; order UBA1565; family UBA1565; genus UBA1565. Next base: position 2,327 of record JBFIEP010000098.1, read on the forward strand.
TAAAGCGCCTCGCCTCACTCGAGAATGATTTAGTGGTGATGCCCGGCCATAATTATTCCGAGGAAAAAAGCATCGCGCTTGGCGTGGAAAAGGAACAAAACCGCTTTTTAAGGGTCGTTATGCGCTCCGGGCCGGAGAAGTTTCGAGAACTCATCGGTCTGTAGGTTCTATAATACCTACTATGAGCCCCGCACCATGGTCTGTTGTCCTCGATTTTGACGGCACCATTACCCAAGACGATGTCGCCGATTCAATCCTTAATGAATTCGGCGGACTGACCCGCCGTATGATCAATGCCTCTTACGATCCATCGGTTATTACCGAGGACTGGGTCCGTTCTATGTTTCTTCGCGTGAAGGAAAAACCGGCCCGCCTGCGCCGCTTTATCCGTGAGACCGCGAAGGCGCGTGACGGTTTTCATGAGTTTGTCGGCCGCTGCCGTGAGATGAACGTGAAAGTCGAGGTTGTCAGCGGCGGTTTGGATCTTTATCTCGATCTCTTACTTTCTGATTGGGGGCATGACCATTTGCCCACGTATCGGGCGAGTTCGCGGATGACGAAGAAGGGTTTACTGGTTCGTTATTCGTATCTCAAAGGCGCGACGCTGGATGCGTTCAAGCGTAACCGCGTTGTTTTGCATCAGAAAGCGGGGCGGCGCGTATTATTCGCGGGGGATGGAACCAGCGACATCGAGGCGGCGACCGCCGCAGATGCTGCTTTTGCGCGATCCCACTGTCTGCGCCATTTGCGTGCGCGCGGTAAGACGGTCCGCCCGTTGCGATCCTTTGACGCGCCGCTTCGTTTATTGGAGAAAGAATGTTCCCGACGTTAATCCAATTCGGCGATTTTAAATTCGCGACGTACGGGTTGATGGTTGCCTCGGGCTATTTGATCGGTATTTGGTGGTTGACCCATGAGCGCGAGCGGATGGAGCTGGATGAAGATACGTTTTGGTCGCTCATATACACCCTGTTTTTCGGCGCGATTGGCGGCGGAAAACTTCTCTACTGGGCCGTTGAGTGGCGGTCGATTCTGGATGGGTCTTTGCATCTTATCCGCGACATCCGTTTTGGCTTTGTGTTTTTCGGGGGATTGCTTGGATCCTGCGTAACGGGCTACTTTTGGGTGCGTAAGCATAAAGCGAATTATCTTAAGATCGCCGATTATTTTGGTGTGGCATTGCCGTTGGGACACGCGATCGGCCGCCCCGGCTGTTTTTTTGCCGGGTGCTGTGCAGGACTTCCGACGACAATGCCGTGGGGGGTTCGTTTTACCCATCCGGAATCCCTCGTGCCGGCGGCATTGCGCGATGTTCCGCTGCATCCCACGCAGTTGTATGAATCGGTGATGGTCGGGATCGTGGCGTTTATGGCGTTTAAGACCATCCGGAAGGTCCAAGCCGGAAAACTGCCCTTTGGATCTGCGTTCGCGGTGTATATCGGTTTCTATTCCCTCGCACGTTTTGTGATTGAATTTTTCCGCGGCGATGACCGAGGGGGTTTTATCCTTTCCCTCTCTCCATCGCAATGGATATCGCTTGCCGTCGCATCTTGGGCGATTTGGATTTATCGGCGGCGAATCGCCGCTGCGGAGACCGCATGAAAAATTTCCACCATGTTGCCGACCGTCCCGGTGAGCGTCTTGACAAATTTATCGCGGAGCTGCATCCCGACTATAACCGTACCCACGTTCAGGACTTGATCCGCCGGGGAATTATTCTTGTTGACGGCAAGAAGAAGGCGCCCTCATATCGTCTTAAGGGGGGGGAGCATATCGCGAGCGACCCGAAGGTCGAACAATGGTCGGATTTCGATTTGGAAAAGATCATTATTCGGGAAGACGATGAATTGCTTGTCCTGCGAAAACCAAGCGGCTTCTTAATCCACCCGATGAACGATAGTTGGCTGCGCGAACCCCAGGCGGCGCTTGAATCGGACGATCCTAATATCGCGGGACTCCTTTTGCGGTATCGTCCAGAGTCCTGCGGAACCGTTCCCCGGTGCGGTATTGTGCATCGCCTGGATCGCCAGACAAGCGGCGTTTTGGTCGTCGCTAAATCCGCGGGTTCCGTTGAGCATATGCTCGAGTTATTTCGAGAGCGCTATGTCGACAAGGTATACCGTGCCATCGTCCTTGGAGAACTCGAGAAGAAAACCCTGGTTGACGCGCCGATCGGCCGTCGTCCCGGGCGAAAAAAAATGGAAGTGACGCCGTTTGGCCGCGAGGCATCCACGGAATTCCGATCGATTGAAGCGGCGAATGGATTGTCCCTGGTTGAGGCGAAGCCCAAAACCGGCCGGACGCATCAAATCCGTGTGCATTTGGGACATTTAGGATTGCCTGTGGTAGGGGATCCTGAGGCCTTTAATGCCCCACGAACCGCAGCTTTCAAAGCCCTTAAGGTCCCGGTCCAATCACGGATGATGCTTCATGCCTACCGCATACGTTTCCCGCATCCGGCAACGGGGCAGCTCGTTTCCTTCACGGCACCCCTGCCGCAGGATTTTAAAGACTACTGGAATACGATTAAAAACCTTCCCTGAAGACCCTGACTCATAGAGGCCTAACGCCTCAGGGAGAGTAAAGGAGTGGGGGGTATCCTGAACTAATGAGGATGCTGGTTCTTTTATTGCTGTTCTCCTCCCCTGTTCAAGCCGATGATTTTTTTGAACACGGCTTTTTGGGATTATCCCGCGGTGAGATCTCGGATATGATCGGCGAGGTTCGCGGGATGGCCGCCGCAGCCCAGTTTTCCGTTCCCTCGAAACCTGTCGTACAGAAGCCTCCTTCCAGCTCTCCGGATTTTACCTCAGAGTGGGAAAATTACGCTTCGAAGGCGGTTGTTCCGTTGGATTGGAAATCCCTGTTGAGTGGTCCATCGCGGGTCGTGTATTTAGGAGAGCCCCATCATGTCCGTTCGGTCAAAGAAGAACTCGGGATGAATTTTGCGGCGTTCCGTCAGGCGGGGATCACTCATTTGGCACTTGAGATGATTGCGTCCCGTCATCAAGAGAAAATTGAGGATATGGCTCGGGATAAATCTCCAACTTCTGTGCGCGAGGTCCTGGTGCGCGAATGGGGGCATGCGCCTGACTCCTACGTCGCAATGATTCTCTCCGCTCAGGCAGAGGGGCTGACAGTCTTTGCAATGGATTTGCACAGAGAGAAGCAGGTTGAGCTGAGGGCGGAGTGTATTCAAGCGGGTCATAGTAACGGGAAATGCATCGGAGAGATTTTTGAGGCGCGTGATACTTCTATGAAGAAGGTGATCCGTAATTGCCTGGAAGAAAATCCGGATAACCGTGTTGTTGCATTGGTTGGGAGCGATCATATTGAACTCACGTCCCAGCATAAGGATTTTCAAGATTCCCGGGCGTATGTCTTCGCATGGAGCGCTGACTATATCAGTACCCTGCTGCTAAAGGCGGGTTATTCCAAGCGACGGTTGTTCCTTCCTATGAGCGGTTCTGCGGTTTCGCACAACGGATGGATATTCACTCCTAAGGTCGTTGAAGAGGGGATGGCTCTAAGTAAAACTTGATTTAAGCCGGGCCAGTCCCTCGTGGAGGGCGGCAGGGAATTTTAGAAAATAACGCCGGAATGGGTAATAGCGCGCGGCCGGACGGACTTGCCCGCATCGATTCGGAACTTCCCGGCAAAAGTCCCGTACGCCGCGATGGGCATGGAGCCCGTTGGAGACAATGTAAATGGTCCCGACACCCTCCAGCTTCGGAGCTGAAAACCGCACATTCTCAATTGTCGATGTTGCTTTTTCTTCCAGGCGGATCGATTTTCGTGGCAGGCCTAGTTTAACTGCTTGGAGTGCCATCGTTGCCGCCTCTGAAAATTCGTTATGAACGGACCCGCCCGAGATGACCACTGGATCACATTTATATGTGAGGGCGACCGATACGGCAGTTTCAACGCGGTCTCGCTGTTCTGCCGATAATAATCCATCGCTTCGGGAAGGGTATCCGAGGACTAGGACTCCGCATGTTCCCTCCGGCGGGGACGCTTGAGCGTTTGTTGAGCCCAGCCAGAATGAAAATTCTGCTGAAAAAAGAAGGATGATTACTCCTCCTGCAATGCAGGCCTTCGGTAGCATGACCCCAGACTAGCAATTTTGTTAAAGTCGCTTGATGCGAGCATTGACCTTTCTAGCAAGTCGTTTCGTAGCCGGGGATAGCGCCGAAGATGCTGTCGATGCCGTTGCCCAGCTCAACAGTGAAGGCTTAAAGGCAACCTTGGATTTCCTTGGCGAAGATTGTGAATCCGAGGCCCAGGCGGAGGCTGCCACACTGGAATACCTCTCCCTTCTCGATTCCATTCATAAGGCCGGCCTGGATTGCAACGTCAGTCTCAAGTTGACCCAATTCGGTTTGAATTTAGACCCCGAGATGGCCGAGTCGAATCTCCGCCGGGTTCTCGCCAAGGCGGCCTCCTATGATAACTTCGTCCGCGTTGATATGGAGAGCTCCGACTATACCCAGGTCACCCTCGATTTATTCGAAAAAGTGTTCGCTGATTTCAAGAATGTCGGCATCGTGATCCAATCCTGCCTCCTGCGTAGTGCCGAGGACATAAAAAAACTCAATTCCATGCGGGCCCGCGTGCGGCTTTGCAAAGGCGCTTATAAAGAACCTTCCGCAGTCGCGCTTCAAAAGAAAGATCTCGTAAACAAGAGTTTCGATGATCTCGCGAAAATCCTCTTGGTCGATGGGAATTATCCGGGAATCGCCACTCACGACGAGGAGCGCATTCAGGGCGTGCTGAACTTCGCGCGTAAAAATAATATTTCAGGCGAGGCGTTTGAGTTTCAAATGCTGTACGGATTAAGGCCGGCGCGATGGCGGGAATTGGTCGCGGATGGGTGGGCGATGCGGGTGTACGTTCCTTATGGGACGCATTGGCTGCCCTATTTCACGCGTCGCCTGCGGGAGCGTAAGGAGAATGTTATGTTCGTCCTCAAGAGTCTGGTAACCGGATGACAATGCTCGCACTGAGAAAAGAAAGGGCCGGAAAGGGTGCTGTATTAAAGGTGGTCCCGATTCCCCGGATTGAGAAAGACGAACTCCTGCTTAAGGTGACCCGGGCTTCTATTTGCGGTTCCGATCTTCCAATTTATAATTGGAATTCATGGGCGTCCGAACGGCTGAAGCTCCCGATGACCTTCGGCCATGAATTTTGCGGGGTGGTCGCCGAGAGCGGTTCTGCCACGCGGGATTTCAAGAAAGGCGATTTTGTGTCGGTGGAATCCCACGTTTATTGCGGACTTTGCTCGCAGTGCCGTA
>JBFIEP010000099.1:0-7531 GCA_041603335.1 Elusimicrobiota bacterium
CGTATGATGCAAAAGCGCCGACGACGACGGTGAACGCACCCGCCGATCAGGAATACGTCGTCGCTTTCTCATCGATTTCCGGACCGTTCTCTGAGCCGAACCCTCCGGTTGAATCGGGTGCAACCTCGATTGAGATTGCTGTTCAAGAGCCGCTGGGTGGTTTCTGGGATGCCGGTGCCCAGAGTTTCGATTCTTATGGGCCGGGCATATCGTGGACCGCAGCAACGATTCACCAAACTAGTTGGAGTTTCGTCGATGCAAACCTGACCACCTTTTTCGCCGGGATTTCAGATCCAAAGGCTTATAAGGTTTTCATGCGGGGTCTGGATGCGGCGGGCAATGAAAACCGTACGAAGTCGGTGGCCCCGACCTTGGATTCCAGTGAAATCCGCATCGACTTCTTCGCTCCGATTTCAAAGACGACATTCCCCGTTGACGGCGGATTCTTTACGGGGACGGTCACGCCTATTGCCGGAACCGCCGATGATCAATCACTCAATCCGACGGCCGGTGTCGGTATGAAGGAAGTGAAGCTCAAGGCGATGCGCATCGACAATCAAAATGATCGACGCTACTGGAACGGCTCGAATTGGAACGACACGGTTGACCCCGGCTTTAACCTGCCTACGCTTATGGTGGGCGGGGCCCAGACCATTGTCGCCTGGACCAGTGACCCCGCGACTCTTAACCAAGGTTCGTTCTTGGACGGGTATTCCTATGAGACGGTCGTTCAGTCCAAGGATATTCGTATTAACACCGAGATCACGGTCGCAACAATCAGCTTCATCGTCGATCGGTCGACGCCGACCGCCGATTTCCTCCCTGTTATGCCCGAGACGATGTACTTCTCAACGGCGGGTCTTAGGATCACCACGGGAACCTTCCTTGAATCCTTTACGGGCGGTAATGTTGTCTCCAGCGTGACGGCTGTCGATATTCAGATTGAAGACGTTTCGGCAGGGGTGCATTCGATTCCGGGCGGAAACGCCTTTTGGGATCAAAACCTCAATAACTGGACATCGGCGGCGGTGTTCTCGTCGGCAACGTTGTATGAAAGTTCATTTACGCTTGCAGGAATGCCGTTGGATTGGACGCATTCAAACGATTGTACCGGAGTTTGCGCGGACGGCCGCGAGTATGTCCTGCGCGTCCGTTCGATTGACGGCGCCGGTAACGGCGGGCTCTTCCCAACCTCGCCCCAGACAGATGATATTCGCGTGATTGTGGATGTGAAAGCTCCACTTTCCGCTATTACGTTTCCGGCCGCTGCAGAAGGTGCCATCGCGACCAGTTTTTCGTCCATTACCGGAACCGCCATCGATCCGCTGGTCAATACGTCTTCATCGGTCGTGAAGAAAGTCGGGATATTTATCTTTGGTGACGGTGGAGCTGCCGGTCCGGCTGTTTGTAAGACGAACCAGTGGTGGGATGAGGCCTCGGGCGCGTTTGTCGCCGCAGGAAATCAGTGGAATCCGACATCGTATAACCCATCCACGGGCTTGTTCGATTTCTCCTCTGCGGTGATCGATACGAAACTCGGTGTAGATTGCCGCTATATTGTGACCGTGCGGGCAGAGGATAACGCGGGGAACTTCCAAACCGACAACATGGGCGTCGCCGAGATCGCGCGGAAGCTTTGGCGTTTCCAGCCTCCGCCCGCGGTAACGGGTATCTCATTTCCTATCGTTACGATTTACAACGAGATGAGTCCGTTTAACGGGTTTGCAAACGATAAGACAACGCGTTTAGAGCTCGAGGTACGGCGGCAGGATGACAATACGTGCTGGGGCGGTACTCAAGCGATGGGTTGGGTTGACTGCTTGGTCGATATCACAACGGCGACGCGTCATTCAATTCCGAACCTGGGTAGTTGGGGCTATCCGTTTGGCTCCGATATCAGTCCGCCGGTGGTAAACAATACGACGATTACGCTTTCCATTCGCGGCTACAATATCGCGGAAATTCCTGAGGTCGCGTTACCCGGTTGGGGAGCGGCGGTTACCTATAAGGTCGATCGATCATCCCCGATTAGTACGATAGGTTTCCCTACTGAAGGGTCGTTCGCCTCCGTGCCGCCAACACTGACGGGATCGGTGATCGATCCTACGATTGGATCAGTGTTCTCCGGAATTAAAGATCCCGCCGGTATCGAAGTTCGCATTCAGCGTACTCCGGGTAGTGATTATTGGAATGAGCTCAATGGTTTGTGGACGGGCGCACCGGTATTCTCAACGGCGGTCTATAATGGAGGGGCCGATGAATGGGCGTTTACGACGATTCATTCAACGACCTTGTGGGAAAACGGAAAGGTGTACTCCGTTGAGGTGCAGGGAATCGATAAGGCGGTCGGTGCTGTAAGCGGCAACACAGAAGACGTTTCGTTGAAGACCCCGATTAGTTTTACCTACGATACCCAGGTTCCTACCGCAACGATAACGTCCCTTTTCTTAGGCAGCACCTATTCGGTCGTGGCCGTTTCCGGTACTTTTGCGGAATCGGCGCCGGGTGTTATTCAAGATGTTGCCATCGTCATCCAGGATCACGGAACGGCGGTTGCGCCCTTCGTTCAGTTCTGGGACGGTTCATCCTGGTCCGGTAGTTTTATAACAACAACAACGGTGCTGAATGGAAACGATTGGGAGCTGCAGAATCTCCCGACGTTCGAGGATGAGCATTACTATACGATCTACGCCTCCGCCTTGGATCAGGCGGGCAATCAGCAAACCCAGGTTGAATACACCTTGAACAATTCTTCGGTTTCGTTCTACTTCGATATTTCAACACCGACAATCTCCATGATCGTTCCGCCCGCGGATAATAGTGCGACGAACAAGCGCCTGAATCTTTCGGGTCTTATCATTGACCCCTACCATGGGGCGAACGCGGGCGTTACGAGTGAGCTGAATTTGCAGGTCCAGTTGAAGTACATCGAAGGGGGAACGACCTTCTATTACAACAACGGTGGTGTTTTCAGCGATGGAACCAACCCGATCCCCTGCGTATTGTGCAACGAAAACGATGCGTGGTTCTCCCCGCGCGGTATCGGGTGGAGCCAATTGGGCGTTTCCTCGGGTGCCTGGTTCTACGATCAGGGCAACCTGATTCTATCGTGGCTAAGCGGTAAGGAGTACGCCATCGGAGTTCGCGGAAACGACAACGCTATCCCGGTTTCCAACGTGGACCCGGCAACGCCGCTGCGTTTTTACAGCTATCGATTCGATGAAGTGAAGCCGGCCGCAACCATTTCCGTTCCCGTCGATAATACGCCTCAGCAGACCGTGCCCGTGGTGAGCGGAAATGCCACCGATGATTTTGCGGGAGTCGCTGCCGTTAATCTTGTGATTAGTTATGTCGATAGCGGTACCACGTACTACTGGAACGACGGCGTTGTTCCTTCCTCATTCACTGTTGCTTATGATGTCGTGCCGGCGGTGATGGTCGCGACGGGTGCGACGAGTACCGCGTGGAGTTACGATTCTTCCATTATCTCACAGTTAAACGATAACACTATTGCGGCTCGCGAGTTCCGCTTCTTTGCGTTTACCACTGATGAGGCGGCAAACGTTTCCGTTGCGGGTTCTACCACCGCGATTTATCTTGATAATACAGCCCCCGGGGTCATCTGGGGACGTCCGGATTCAGGGGCCGTGAACTATCTGGGACGCCGGTACTACAGCCCCGCCGAAGTGGTCGGGACTCAAAACTTCGGAAATGCGGTGGACCCGTTCACGGGAACCGCGTTTGATACGCCTTATCCGTTGGGTTATCCCCTGGCAGATCTTAGTTCCGTGGAAGTTCGGATCAAGCGTGATTTTGACGGCCTTTACTGGAACGGAACTATTTGGGCCGCGCCCAACACCGCCTGGATACAGATGAACGGAAAGGCGAGTTGGTCCTGGGATATTCCTCCATCGTTGTCGACGCCGACGGCGTGGAATGATAATCAGAAGATGACTGTCGACGCCCGCGCCTACGATGTTGTGGGCAATACCTCGCCAATTGTAACCCAGGATTTTAATTGGGATTCGGGGCGTCCGATCCCCTATATCGGGATTCCGAATCAACCCTACATGCCCTCGTTTGCGAGTATCGGCGGAACAGCAGACGATCCAAACGATGACTCGGAAGCCAGCGGGGCCGACTCGGGTGTCGAGATTGTCGAAATTGGCGTACGCCGCAACCAGGGCGCCCCGCGCTGGTGGGGCGGCGGTGATTTCAACGTGCTGGACGTCGATCATGATCAAGACGGAGACGGTTGGTTTGCCGGGGTCTCCGGGGTCGAAGTCTCAACGGCAGATTGGACTTATAACAGCGCGGTGATTGAAAGCAAGCTTGTTCCGGGTGAGGAGTATTCGCTTAACGTGCGCGCGCATGACTATGCGAAAAACGTAAGTGTCCCGGTCGCTACCTATACCTTTGTTTATGACCCGAACGCTCCAACGACGCAGATTAAATCGCCGCCCGATCAACCGGGCCTGACCATTTCTGAATTGCTCAATATTAACGGTACCGCGGTCGATAACGTTTTGCTCAACAAGGTCGAAGTGCGCATCTACAGCTTCCAATTCGGACTGTTCTGGGATCCCGGTAACTATAGCCTGCCCGAGGCTATTCGTTATCCAAGAAGCGACACCGATCCGAACGCGTGGTTCGATGCGGGCGGACTGACAAGTTGGACGACGGGGCCGTTTGCTTCCGATTTCTTCTCAAACGGTCAGTCCTACTCTATTCATTCGCGCGCGATCGATGAAGCGGGTAACGTCGCTCAAATTTCAGCCTCGACCTTTGGTTTTACAACGGAGCTTCCGGAAACCTTCATGGTTGATCCGAGCAGCTACGCCCTCTCGGTTTTGCCGACGATCAGCGGCACCGGTATTGATTTCCAGGCCAATATTACCACCATCAGTGTCGGGATCGGGCAGCTTACGGGTGCGACGACTCGATGGTGGAATGGGGCCGGATTCCAGGCGCAGGACAACCCGATCTGGAACTTCGTCGAGAAATGCGACGCGCAAAATTGTAATTGGCAATACACAGGATTGACCGATCCGTTCCTGGTGCCGGGTTCCCTTTATCATGTGGTGAGTATTTCAACCAACCAAGCGGCGAAGGTCGAAGAGCTTGGGGTGGGCAACATCGACACAGGCCGTGATTTCACGTTTGTTTGGGATCTGCTTGATCCTGATTCCGATATTACAGTTCCCTTTGACGGGGAAACAGTCGTGGCTTTACCCTCGTTGAGCGGTACGGCTGATGACCAGGATCCGGGCGGCGGAATCCCGAGCGCCTCCAGCATCACGATATCGATTCAGGAGGTTTGGCCCGATATCGGTGCCTTCTGGAACAACGCGGGAACGTTTACGCTTCAAACCGAGGCGTTCTGGCCCGTTGATACGGTCACGCCATTGGGTGCAAACTCCTATACATGGGAGCTCGCGGCGCGTCTGCCGGTATTTAAGGATGATACGACCTACCGCGTTAAGGTGAGGGCGGCCGACGGCGCGCTGCCGATCCCTAACGAGCAGGATATCGCCTCACAGATCGACTTTAGTTTCGAGACGTCGGAATCTTCGGTCTCAATCGTTTTCCCGGGTTTATTCACCGCTCATAATAATCTCCCGGTCATTTCGGGAACGGCGGCGGATACCTTCGGTGTTTCGGTCGCGTCAATCGCGATCCGTGAAAAGGGCGGGGCGTATTGGGACGGGTCGACGTATACGCTGGTCTCTCCGCAATACTACACGGTGAAAACGCTTGTTGATTCCGGTGACGGACAGCTCTTTGACTGGACATTCTCATCGAATACGTTTAATTACCAGGATAATTTCCGCTACATCATCAGTGTGAAATCAGAGGGACCCAGCGGCGTTGTGTTCCAAGGCAACGATACCGAGTTTATTTTCGATACCACCGATCCCACCGCGGATGTGACCCATCCGAATATCGATGTTAATCCGATTAACGCCAACCCGCTCGGTTTCTTCTTGAATCAGCTGACCGTGGTTTCAGGGACGGCGGATGATTCCGAGGGCGCGAATTTCAACGCCTCGCGTACGTCGGCGGTCGAAGTCCGCGTCCAGGATAAGACGACCAATCCCTTTAGATATTGGGACGGATCGACCGGGTTTACATCGTTGAGCGAGGTGTGGCTGCCGTCGGTCTTTAATAACGCCCCCGATCCCGATGAATTTACCAAGACCGCGGGTCTGCCGCTGCCGGTTCATTTGACGCAGGGGACCGAGTACGAGATTTTTGCGCGCGCGATTGACGCCGCCAGTAATACCCAGTTGACCGGAAATCTTCTTAAGGGAACCACGTTTGTTTATGATGGTCTCCCGCCGTCGATCGCGATTCTAAGTCCGGACAACGATGTCGCGATCAGTTCCGATCCCTTCAAGTATTGCGGCCCCTTAAAGTGCGGCGGCGTCGTAGAAAGTACGGGAACCGCCAACGACACCCTGAATGTCCGTTCGGTCGAGTACCGCATCTCGAAGCAGAATGGGGAATATTGGAACAATGGAACCGACCTGTTCCAAGCCAGCGAAGTCTGGATTGTTTCCGACGACTCATCCACGGCGTCGGGAGACTTCAAATGGACGGCATCCACCTTGCCGGCCTTTGGCTCCTTCGGAAACCAGCAGTATCGCATTGAGTCGCGCGCGACCGACGCGGCCGGAAACGTCCAGGTTTATTCTACCTCGACCTTCGTGTGGGATGATATCGACCCGATTTCTATTTCAACCACGATCGTGCATTATTCGACAATCGCGTCGCTTGGTTCGGTGTACGGGACCGCGACGGACGGAAGCGCGCCCCAGATCAGCGGTATTATCGCGCCGCAGATTTCCGGCATTAAGTTCCGCATCCGCCGCATTTCAGATGACAATTGTTGGGACTGGCTCGGCAGCTTCGGAGACGCGAACTGTCCGTTTACCGAGCCGGTCAATTTGAGCGGGGCCGCGCCCAATTACGAGTGGGAGATATCGATTCTTGACAACCTACCCGCCGATGCGAAGCTCGATACCGGTACGAGCTACTACATCAATACAAGCGCGACCGATAAGGCGTTAAACGTCGAGGTTCAAATCTCCACGATTCTCTTCACCTTTGACAACACGCCTCCCGTGACAGTCGAGTCGACGCCTATGGCCGGCGGATTTTACCAGCCGGGCGCCCTTTCGGCTCTCGGGGGCACCGCCACCGATATCCCCGCCGGGCCGGCGAGTGTGTCTTATCTGATGCAGGACATGAACTCGATGCAGTGGTTTGAAGCCGTTTCGGCGACCTTTAGTCTGGTCGCGCAGCCGCCTCCGTCGCCTGCAACGCTCATCGGGACCGCGTGGTCCAAGAGTATCGGTGTCCCGCAGCTTACCTTTGTGAACGGCCATACCTATCAGCTTCGGGTGATGGGGACGGATGCGGTCGGGAATGTTAAATCGACCCAGTCGGCGATCACGACACCCTTCATCGTCGATAACAGCTCGCCGAGTTCCACGGTCGGAACAAACTCGCTGAAGGGCGACGGCGACAC
>JBFIEP010000100.1:0-7427 GCA_041603335.1 Elusimicrobiota bacterium
CATCTCGGCGCGTGCCGCATCCATGTGCTCGCGGTCGCTGGTGCCGCCATGAAACGCCCAGCGCGCACCTGCGTTCCAATACCAAGTCGCCCATGCAACGGCGGCGGTGAGGGCGAACCAGGGAAGGGCTTCGCCGGGAATCCAGCCCTGGGAGATCGCGGCGACCGCCGCGGCGGGAATTCCGAGTGTAAGGGCTATGAATGCGAATGCGCTGAAGACAGGTCCGGCCGCACTGAGGATGTAGTTGCGCAGAGGGGTTTTGGGTTGTCCGATTTTTACGAATCCGAGAACCGAATATCCGTCTTCATCGACCGTCCGTTTATTTTCCGGGATAAACAATTGCATGGAGGCCGCGCCTGTCCCCGTTAACCGGGCGAAAAAATAATGGCCGTATTCATGAAGAGCGATGGCACCGAGTCCGGGAATCGCCGCGAGAAGGGAGGTTGCAAGAGTCGCCCCCAGAAAGCCGGGGCGTTGCGCCTCTTCGAGATTGAGGAGTTTAAAAAAACCGGCAAAGGGGTGATTCGGACGGTACTCGTTTCCCGATCGATCCTCACGAATAACAGGTTCCGCAGGAGGTGTCAGGCTTTGCTTTGTTGCTTTTTTCGGTTTAGCCGGTTCTAGTCCAAGTGGAATGCCGGGACGAAGGCCATTGAGCGGGGGCAGGCCTTTAGCGTTTAGAGGGGAGGGTAGGGGAGAATCCAGATCCGCCGAAATCGGCATGGAGCCTGTAAAGAAATTCTCGATGCTTTGACCATGTTCGTGGGAATCGCCCGTGCTGCCTGTTTCCTTGATTTCAGATCCCGCTTCGCTCAACGTGCCCCATTGCTGTCCCATAACGGCGACTTTCTTCTTAAAAGGAGTTTGTTTCTTAGGTGTCTCTTCTCTGACTGCCTTTGGGGCTTCCTGGGCTTTGATTAGAGGGGAGGCGGATTGAATTGACGGAGTGGGCTGTGATAGGTTCGGGATTTCCAGCGTTGGGAGGGAGCCTTGTCCGAGAATCGGTGCAGAAATACTTAAATTAATTGAAGAATTTGACTTTCCGGAATAGGCCGCCGGGCCGGTTGGAAGGGCCGTATTACCGGTTGAGCCGAGGGAGATAGCCCTTCCGGCCGCCTGGAGGGGCGGCTGAAAAGACAGGGACAACGCCAAAATCCCCGTCAGCGCGGAGACGATGCGCTTCGGTTGCATATGTAAAGAATATCGATGTTTTTCGGGAGTAAAAAGGGCCTGTCGGTCCGTTATGTATAGGTCAATAGCACTGGTCGATCAGGCGGTCGACTTGGGCTTTTACGTTTTCGATTTTTACCGTTTCCGACATCGTGATTCCGTTGTTGTAGCCGCCCTCATGATATTCCTTGGTGAGATTGTAGAAACGTTCCCGAATCGAACTATTTCTGATTTCCGATCCGGGATTGCGGGTGACGCTGCGGCGATTAAAATTGGGGTCGTTGAGGCGTGTCGCCCAAAACTTCGCCTTTGCTTCGAGGATGCTGGACTGCATTTCATCGACCTTTTCCTTCCAGCCGTCGCATGGGCCAAACGAGCGGGGCGCGTCCCGAAGATCCTTCATTCCGGGAAGCAAGTCTTTGTTCGGAAATAGTTTGACGAGGGGTGCCGGGAAGTCGCCAAGATCGGGGGCATCGACGTTCCATACCTCACCGATGGCAAAGGCGTCGTCCTGCCATTCTTTCTTGACCTTTGCCATGGCGACGCCAAGGATGCGTGCCGATTCTGCGTCGATAAGCCGCATGTGCACTTCGAGCCGGTCATCGGAGAGCGGCAGATACGTTCCGGTTACGAGGGCGTCAACACCGAGGATGCGGCCGACTTCCTTTGCTTCTTCTTGATTCAGGGCGCCCGATTGTCCGAGTTTCTGTTCTTCCAAAACTTTCTCTAGGTGGGTGCGTTCAACGACTTGGATACCGGCCTCTCCTGCGAGCCGGTTTACGAGGCGTTCCGCGAGAATCATGCCGCCCTGATGGCTGCGGCCGTTGATGGGCTGAAGGGGAAGGATCGCGATGCGTCTATGGGCGGTTTTCATCGCCGCCGAAGCGATCTTCGAGGATAGCTTATCGTAGGAGTCGGCTTGGGCAGAAGCAGCAAACCCCAGAATCGCGATGGCAGCGATTGCTGAGGTCCAGAGGTTTCTGTTCGTCCACCGAATAAGCACCGTTAAACTCTCCTGAGAGGTTCGGTTCCTTCGGTAGCCCGGCGAGCGACCCTGCTTCGCTCCGTGGCTTTGCGCCTCGTGGTTCCCCGCGATTTGCTATGGACGATGGTCCTGCCTTCTCCATGTCTATACCCCTACAAGCTGCGAGGGTCAATTCACAGCCAGGTAAGGGAAAGTAACACGATTGTTACTTTGGTATTAATTCCGGCGAGGAGCGGACAAAATTGTCCGAAAAATTCTGCTATGCTAGCGATACCGATGTCGGGTTCAGGCAGCGAAAAAACAGTCGAATTATTCTTCCAGGATGATGTTCCAGCCTGGAGAATAACGGTTCCCCAGCCCCAGCGTTTTAAAGGGGTCAAATACGATATTTGGTTTCAACTGTTCACACTGCCTAATGGAACCCTCATCGGCTGCTGGCTCCGCCTCTACGATGTCCCGGACCAACCGTATTTTGTGCACCGTGTACTCGACCTCGGGGATGAGGTTGTTCAACAGTACATGGAACGGCTGCGAAAGGCCCAGAAAATGACCCTAATTTTTGAGTCCACGGGTGAGGCTGATGAAGGCTTTGCTCAGGAAGTCGATGTGAACACGGGGGATCTTGAGAAATCCTTGGATGAAGGCCTCGCGCGTGTCGAAGCATTGGGAGAGGTCGATGAGGAAGCCGCTCTCGACGACTTCATGGAAGTCTTTAATTCTGCACTGCAGTCGCGCGGCGACGTTGGTCAAGCGTGGGAAGCCGTGCTCGACCGTTTCCCCCTAAAAACCTGATCGACTCTGATTATTCTGGAATGGGTCCCCAAGAGACATGGGACCATGCCGCTTCCGTCATCCAGTAGCGCCGTTTCTTGAGATCGATGATGACCGATTGAGTCGTGTTGAGGTCCAGGAATGTCGCGGCGAGATAACGTGAATCGGGCGACCAATGGGGACCCTCTACGACTGTGCGCTCGCCGGGTGTCATGTCCGAGAATATAATCGCACTCTGCTCCCCGCTTGAAAAATCGAAAATGCGCAGTTCCTGTTTTTGATGGATGTAGGCTAATTTTTTCCCGTTTCTAGAAAGAGAGGGATTCCCTCCATGAATTCCCAGGAATTGGTACGAGAGATCTTTTAAATTGACGCGTGTGATTTCCGGATCCTGAAACACGACGGGAATACGTTCAATGCCCCATTTCCCATTGGCGGTCGTAAAGTGACCGGGAAAGCGCGTTGGGTCTGTCCCGAGTTCGACAATATCGCCTGTCCGGGGATTGATCCATTCAATATTGAGTGCCGGTGCACCCTCCCCATCGATTTCGATGAGTCTTGCAAGTCGATTGGAGGAACGGGAATACGCCACCCGAAGCGTTTTGCCTTTGGAAGGGGGGGAGATGACGGGCCTGACCCGCCCATCGGCAACGCTAATTTCCACGACGCTTCCCGTCGATACGAAGACGCCTGTGCCCTGTGCGTTCCATTCAATCCCCGTTCGTGGGTCGGCGCTCGCGCCATCGAGCCATAGGCGTTTTGCCGGCGCGCGCCACGGGCGTCCGGTCCATAGGGCGGCATCGACAACATACAGAAGCGGGTATCGCGGGGAGATTTCGCCTTTAGAGACTAGGAGCGGTTCCGCCGTGTGGTCCAGGGGATAGTTTTCCCGATGGAGGCTCGCCTGTAGGTCGAGTATCTCGCTGGCCCGTTTTACGAGAGCTCCCTCTGAATCATTGGTGACCCGGTCGAATGCTCCCTTTAGATTAGCGCGTGCATGTTCAAACCAATTGCGCCGGGTATGCAGCATCGCCGCAGCGATAAGAGGATTCAGGGATTGCTCGTCTTGTTCCGTGAGGGCATTGATCCTGTCGAAAAGCAAATCAGCTTTTTCGAAAACGGCTGCAACCGTGACTGCGGCTTCGATCACTTCGGGATGAATCGGGGCGGAAATAAAGGACTCCAGTATTTCTTGAATGCCTTCCTTTTCAAGTCCTTGATGAAAATACGATAAAGCCCGGAAGGCCCGTATCGAGGGGTCTCCCGGTTTGCTGTCGAGAGCGGCAGTGAGAAATTTCAACGCATCGGCATGCCGCCCTTGCAGGGTCGCCGCAATTCCCAACGTCGTATTGGCGTGCGCGCTTCCCGGGGATAGCTTGAGAATTGAATGGGCCGTCGTGATCGCCTCGTCCAGTCGTCCGGCTCGAAGCATCGCCGAGGCGGCGGAAGACCGAACGGAGATATCCCAGGGTCTGTCTTTGAAGGCTTTCGGTGCCAGCTTGGCGGCATCGTCAAATCGACCCAGATATCCATAGGCGACAATCATGGCGCATTCCCAGCAGGAGTCATCCCGCGGGGAGCGCTCGGCCCGATCGAATTCAATCAACGCTTCACGTTGTTTCCCGCGTGCCCACAGGATTTGTCCGCGCAGTACCCGTAGGTCGACAGCGTCTCTAATGGCGAGACCTGCGGCAATGGCCGAGAGTGCGGCGATTTCGTCGCGCTTAGCGGCGGCGGCATAAGCCAGCAGAATCGGGCCTTGTGCGGAATGGGGGTATTGAGCGCTAAGGGCCTTGGCGATATCACGGGCATCGTCAAATTGATTATTCGTGAGATAGGCGTTAAACAGGGCTCCGCGATAGAGAGCGAGATTTTTCGGGGGGGATTCTATCGCTTCCAATTTTTCGATCGCACTCTTGGGATCTCCCCCCTTAGCCAATCCCTCGAATATAGGCAGTAGAGCGGCACTCGATGAGAGCCATTCATCCTGCGGAGCTAGTTTTGTGCTCCGATTGATCAGTTGAGTGTAGCGCGCGACGCTTGGTTCAAGTTCGGCGACAAAGAGATGGGCTCGAGGGTTTCGCGGTTCGCGCTTGAGCCTTTCCTCGTATTGCTCTTTAAGCTTTGCGTAGCGGCCCGCATTTCGCATTGCAATCTGGTATTCGCGCTGAATTTCCACGTCGTTTGGGGCCGCGTCCGCGGCCTTCTTCATGAGTTGGAGTCCCTCTTCAGTGAGTCCCGCGGAGAGTACCTGCCAAGCCCGTTCCATTTCAGCGGAAAGTGGGGGGCGGGGGGAGGCGTCAATCGCCCATTTGGGTGGGGCCCCATGGGCAATCGCGGCTATTAACAGGAGGAGAACACCTCTCATGAGGTGAGTGTAGTTTGGGAGCCCCGGTTTGGCAAGCGAGGAAGGAGGTTTGAACGGGCGTTGAGACGACAAAATTGCCTGAAAGGGCCGAAATCCGTAGAATAGACATAATGAAGACGCTGGACCCCGTCGAAGCCTCATTAACACGCGTTCGGGAAGGGCTGGACCGCCGGATCGCCTCTCTGGGTTCCCGAGTTGGGGACCATCTTGCAGAATATGTGGGCCGTCCCGGAAAGATGCTCAGGGCCCGGTATGCCTTGTTATTGGGCCGCGCTTTAGGGGTCGAGCCTGGAATCGCCGAGCACGTCGCCCGAGCGATCGAATTAGTCCATAACGCTTCCCTACTGCATGATGACTGCATCGATGAAGGATTGACGCGCCGCGGCATTCCTACGCCCAACGCCCGGTTCGGCGATCGCACGGGCATCTTGCTGGGCGACCTTGCCTTTACCGAGGGAATGGCCGAGGCCGTTCAGATCGATGCCGACGCGGTTCGCTCCTTGGCAAAGGCGGTTCATGAGATGACCGTGGGTGAGCTTCAAGAGGAATTTCTCTGCGGCAGCCTCAATGTTTCTATCGAAGGCTATTATGGTGTCGCCGCCCGCAAAACGGGTGCACTTTTTGGATGGGGCGGCGAGGTGCTGTCCAAGCATTCCCCTAAATCCCACGCGACGGGAGAGCCGGCACGTCTCGGGACGCTCGCGGGTATTCTTCTTCAGATCGTCGATGATATTCACGATTTCACGCTGCCCGAGGCTGTCGCCGGTAAAAAGCCCGGTCAGGATTTGCATAACGGCCGTCTTACGCTTCCCGGCATCCTCGCGATGGATGATCAAGAGAGCCGCGAAGCATTCACTTCTTTGTGGGGAGAGGCGTCTGAGAATAATGACGCGGCTCATTCGGAAGCCATGAGGATTTTTAAGAATGGCGGTCATTTGGACGCCAGTCGAACACTCGCGCGGGGACTTTTGGATGAGATGCTTCCTATGGTCGATCGCCTCCCCGTTAGGGATGTCGCCGGAGAGCTGCGCTCTTTTATGCAGCTGATGTTTAAGAGGGAGTTCTGATGAGCCTGTATCAGAAACTGGTTCGTCGCAGCTGGGAATCCGGAGAGTACAATGCCGGACCCAGTGAAGGTAAGGAAACCTCTGCCGAGTTGGAAGGCCAGGGGCTTCGAAAATTTTTGCGTTCCAAGATGGAATGGGTTGTGGAGCGCGAGGCTTATGAAGCGGGACCTACAAGGAATCCCGTAAAGGAGGATCGTTCTATGAAACTCGCCCAATATGTGAAGTTCCGCGAGGAAAAATTCGGTGGTGTTCTCTTTGAGACGCGCTCCGAGAAGGTTTACACGCTGAGCCAAACCGGTTCCGCCGTCGTAAAGGAGATTTCGACCGAAGGCGGGGACGCAACGGCCGTGATCGCGCGGCTGAAGGTTAAATTCGACGATACCGATGGCTCGATCGAAAAGGACGCGACCGAGTTCATCAATGAGCTCATGACCAAGGGTCTGTTGGTCGAGTAATGCCTGAAGCCGTTACTGAAGAACTTCAGAAAGGCTCAAGTCTCGGGAAGGTGCTCCAGAGCGAGTCTGTCTCGCCCGCAGACACCGGCTCGGGTGATCTTAGCGCGCCGCTCTACGTTGCGTGGCAGACCACCAACGAGTGTAATCTCGCCTGCCTGCACTGCATCGAAGAATCGGGGCCGGGCAAGGCTTTTAAGGACGAGCTCACTAAAGAGCAGACGTTTGATGTCCTGAAGCAGTTGGCCGATCTTGAGGTCCCCTACTTGTCATTCTCCGGCGGGGAGCCGATGGTCCATCCTTATTTCTGGGAGATGGTCGAGTTTTGTTCCGAGAAAGGGATGCAGCTTAAACTTGAAACCAATGGTCATTTCCTGACCAAGGATGCCGCGAAGCGTCTAAGAGATTTGAACGTGAAAGCCGTCCAGGTTTCTATGGACGGGGGATCGCGCGAAACCTTTAACAAGATCCGCATCCATGGCGATTTCGAGAAAATGCGCGAAGGTGTTGCTAATCTGAAAGAGGTTGGCGTTGGGATTGAAATTAATTACTCGCCGACCAAGTTCAATACGCATGAAATCGGAATGGCTGTTGATTTGGCGTACGAGATGGGC
>JBFIEP010000101.1:0-7408 GCA_041603335.1 Elusimicrobiota bacterium
CAGGGCGAACATTTGGGCTCTCAAATCCCTTGGGGTCGAAAGGGTTTTATCGGCAAGCGCCGTAGGCTCTCTACGCGAAGAATTAGCCCCGCGCCACTTCGTCTTTCCCGACCAACTCGTTGATGAAACGCGCCATCGCAATTCGACTTTTTTCGGGAACGGCGTCGTTGCCCATGTTGCGTTCGCGAATCCCTTTTCGATACCGCAAACAGACCTGCTCTACGAAGAGGCAAAAGCCCTTGGGCTTGATGCGACCCACGGCGGAACCTATGCATGTATGGAGGGGCCGCAATTTTCCACTCGCGCCGAATCGCATATGCACCGGAAGATGGGCTACGACATCATTGGGATGACGGCCGCAGGGGAAGCCAAGCTCGCCCGCGAAGCGGAAATGTGCTACTCGACGATTGCCATGGTTACCGATTACGATTGTTGGAAAGAAGAAGACCACGTAAGCACCGAAAAGGTCATCGGTCATCTCATGGCAAACGCCGAGAATGTCCAAAAACTATTAAAGGCTGCGATCCCCAAGCTCGCAAAGATGCCGCTCGACCCCGAGTGCTCAGAAGCCTTGAAGGGAGCGATCTTCACAGCCCCCGATGCACGGAACAAAGATACCATGGAGAAACTCGGCCCAATCGTGGCTAAGCATGTCGAAACGACCGCCGCCTGAGGACTTTCTCAAGGATCTTCCAAAAGTGGAACTACACTGCCATCTCGATGGGGCGGTGCGTCCCTCGACGCTCTATGATTTAGCCGGGAAACCCGGTGATTTTGAATCTTTTCATAAGAGCGTGACGATTTTAGATCCTGCGCCCCTTCCGGAAGTGCTCGCGGCCTTTCGCGCGATTACCCCACACCTCAAGACACACGAGGCGCTCGAACGCGCGGCATATGAACTCGTTGAAGACCGCGCCGCTGAATTCACCCGTCATCTTGAAGTGCGGTTTGCACCGACACTCCACACAACACCGGAGTTCCCGATCGACGCCGTTATGCAAGCGGTTCTGGGCGGGCTGACCCGCGGAACACGCGATCATCGCGTTTCCACGGGCGTGGTCATTTGCCTGCTCCGGGGACTTCCGAAGGAACAAAATGCGATCGCGTTTGAAGCCGCTAAACGCTGGTTCGGACAAGGTGTCGTTGGACTCGACCTCGCTGATTTTGGAGGAAACGTCTCAACGGCAGCGTTCGCCCCTCAATTAAAACAAGCCGCAACACTGGGCATCCCTTTCACGATTCACGCAGGAGAACGTCCCGGCCGCCTAGATCTTGAGGCCGCTCTTGACCTGGGCGCTGCGCGCATCGGACACGGGACGCATCTACTGGAATACCCGGACCTATTAAAAAAAGTTTCGGAAAAGCGCATTCCGATCGAAATTTGCCTTAGCTCTAATCGGCTCACAAGACTCATCCCGAAAATCGAGGAACATCCCGCGAAACGCTTAGCGGATGCAGGAATTCCAGTTGTGTTCTGCACCGATGACCCCGGGCTTTTCGGACTCACTCTCACAGGGGAACTCGAACTTGCAATGAAACTCGGCTTCACTGAACTGGATTTAATCCAATCACAAACAGATGCAGCGGAATCTTTGTTCGAACGCACAGGAGTCTTGACATGAACGCTAAATTGCGGCGGAAATTTATTGAAACAGCCAAAGGAGCGCGCGAACGAGCCTACTGCCCGTACTCCCGTTTCCCGGTAGGCGCAGCGGTTTTAACCGATGCGAATCGGATCTTCTTTGGAGCCAATGTAGAAAATGCCTCATACGGTCTCACGATCTGCGCGGAACGTGTTGCAATCGCCAACGCCATCACGCGAGGCGCTAAAGGGATTCAAGCGATCTGCGTCGTGGGTCGGGCTCCCAAACCGTGCGGCGCATGCCGGCAAGTCATGGCGGAATTCAGCGCCAAAGACACTCCTGTTTTTCTTGTTGATGTCGGGGGAGATTCCCGGAAAGAAACAGTACTCACGCTAAAAATGAAACAGCTGCTTCCCCACTCATTTGATCCGCTCGAAGCAGGTCTCCTTTCACCTAATCCCCAAAATCTCCTAAAGCGACGACGTGCGAAAACGGTGCGGAAAAAGACGCGCCGCAAAAAGAGGTAGCTCATGGACACAAAAAATCTTAAATCGATTCTGGATTGGGCAAAAGGCACCGATCTTGACGAGGTCTCCTTCAGCAAAGGCGGAGAGTCCCTCGGATTTCAAATCGAAGGCGCACCCACGGTTCCGGAATCCGTTTTTCCCGGCTGCACGCTATCACCCATCACGGCCTCCGATGTCGGAATTTTTCGGGCTGATGGACAAGGCAAAGCAATTTGCATTGAGGAAGGAAGTTCCGTTTCCAGCGGACAGGTAGTCGGCTATATTGAAACGGGCATGAATCGCCGGCCCGTAAAAGCAGCACAAGCGGGCAAGGTCGTGTCCGCAAAAATAGAGGACGGACAACCGGTCGAATTCGGACAGCCCTTGTTCTTCGTTCAGCCAGCCTAACCCGCAAACCTATGCCGAATCCGTCGCCAATTCAATGCTCGAAGTGTTCTGCGGAAAACTCTGCAGAGTCACTCGACTGTTCAAAGTGCGGCGGACGCGTCGTACGTATCTGCGGCTCCTGCGGATTTAGCAACTCGGCGGCAAAGGGTTTTTGCGATGTATGCGGTGATGAAATGACCGCTGGAACAGCCGGACAAATTATTCAGAAACCGAAGGTCGATGCGACGCCGAATCCGGAAAATAAACCGGAAAAAGCACCCGCACCCCCTCCTCCCACTCCAGAGCCGGAACCGGAGCCAGCCCCCGCACCGGAACCGGAACCCGCACCGGAACCCACACCGGAACCCGCACCGGAACCCGCACCCGCACCGCGGATTGAAATACCGGAAATCGGCACCCCTCCCGTCCCGGAAAAAAAACCGGAAGCGGAAGCGGAGAAACCGTCAACACCGACGCCGGCGGAACCGAATCCGCGGCGCAGTCTTGAGGATTTTCTCCCAAGAACAGGCGTCCAACGGATACTTCCGGAAAACAAACCGGGAGCCAAAAAAGAAGAGCCGCCAAAAAAAGAAGACCCTCTTAAACTAAAGAAACCGAAAATGGAGCCGCCCAAAACCATCATGCGGCGCATTTCCGAGCCCGTAAAAGAACCGCCCAAAAAAGAAGCCAAACCCAAAGACGATAAACCGAAGAGGGAAGAACCTCCGGAAAAACGCTTCGCGAAACCCCCTGCCCCCAAGAGGGAACGTCCCAGGATCGCAAGGGATGACCTGGCATTTACCCAGCGCACGATTCGCCGCGTAAAAGAACGCCCGGTCGCATCAACGGTCACCGTGATTCTTCTACTCGCCATTTCGGCCGGAATCTACGGAGTCCTCTGGAAGCAGCGGAATACGCCAAGCCGCGTCTTAATGAAAGCCGCCGGCAATTATCTCTTCGCGTTGAAGGAAAAGAACTTCGGCGCCGCCTATGAAGCCCTGTCCCAAGATTCCAAGACCTCCCTTTCCTCCGACCAATTTACCGAGCTGCAGGAAAAAGGCGATTGGAGTTTCGATGATCTAGAAATCAAATCATTAACAGAGAAATGGGGTTTCATCACCTACAAACTTTACGGAGCGAATACTTCCGGCGATGACTGGCTCCACTTCATTAATGAGAATGGAAAATGGAAGCGGGCGTACTGGTGGCATCACATGTCGAAAATCGAGGATTCTCTCGCAAGCCGGGATTTTCAAACAGCCCTTCAAACCGCCAACGAAGCGGCAAAGATCAACCCGCGCGATCCTCTGGTTAATTCATATTTATGCGAAGCGGCCTACGGCCTGCAGCGTTGGGAAACGACTATCAAGGTTTGCCTCCGGACGTTCCAGGCTGCCAAGAAATTCCGTTCACGTCTGGAACCCAAGGATCTCTTCCACCTGCATACCCTTATGGCCGATATTTACCGGAACCACCTAGGAAAGCCCGAGGAGGCTCTCGCCGAGTACAATATCATGCTCGCGTTTCCACTTCTCGACGCCGACAGCCGCTGCGACACCCTCCTCGCCCGCGCCGACACACTTTTAACAGGGAAAAAGTATTCACAAGCCATGACTGACTACCGGGATGGCGCCGACCATTGCCGCAATACCCACGACAAGCTCTATGCTCAAAGGAACGCGAACGTATTATCAGGAGAAGCCGGAGAAGAGGCCGTAGCCCTTCTCAAAGAGCATAAAATGCCGGGAGATCCGAACACCTTGTATGAATGGCGCCAAACAGTCCGGAAAAATCTAGCACGCGAGCTGAAAACAGCGGTTGAAGATCTGGCCGTCATGGAAACATGGACTGCAAGCCATCTCCAAGGCCCACGCTACAAAGTTACTGTAACAGACAGAAGCACACCCATTCTCACCGGAGAAGTCGATCTGCTCGAAAACTCCTTCAAGGTAAATATCCATGTTCAATAAAATTCTAGTCGCAAACCGCAGCGAAATCGCCGTTCGCGTCATCCGAGCCTGCCAGGAGCTCGGCATTCGATCCGTCGCCGTTTACTCGGAAGCCGACCGGTCTTCACGCCATGTCCAGCTGGCCGATGAAGCGGTTTGCATCGGTCCTGCGCTGGCCCTTGAAAGCTATCTCAACCAAGAACGCGTTTTGGCGGCCGCCAAAACAACAGGAGCCGATGCGATCCACCCCGGATACGGCTTCCTTTCGGAAAATGCCGACTTCGCGGAAACCTGCGAAAAACAGGGAATCACCTTTATCGGCCCTCCGTCTTCCGCCATTCGCGATCTCGGCGACAAACTCAGCGGCAAACGCCTGGCAGACAAAGCCTCCGTGCCTTGCGTCCCGGGGATGACGCTTGATGACGGGAAAATTGACGCCAAGGTCATTAAGCGCTGCAAAGAAATCGGATTTCCCATTATGGCGAAAGCCTCGGCAGGGGGAGGCGGAAAAGGGCTAAGGGTCGTTCGCGATCCGGAAATGCTGCAGGCGGAAGTGGAGCGCGCCTCGGCCGAAGCGAAAGCGGCCTTCGGCAACGGCACAATGTTTCTTGAAAAATATTTAGAAAAACCCCGTCATGTGGAGATTCAACTGGCAGCCGATAAATTCGGAAACGTGGCGGCACTTGTTGAGCGGGATTGCACCGTCCAAAGGCGTCATCAGAAGCTCTTAGAAGAAAGTCCCTCGCCGGCTGTAACCCCGAAAATCCGGAAAGCCATGCAGGAGGCGGCAATCCGCCTGGCAAAAGCCTGTAATTACCACAACGTTGGAACCGTCGAGTTCCTCCTCGATACAGATGGAAGCTTCTACTTCATCGAAGTCAATACGCGGCTGCAGGTGGAACACCCGGTGACCGAAACTGTCGTGGGTGTGGACCTAATGCAGGAACAGATCCGTCTTGCGGCGGGAGAAAAACTTTCCATGACCCAGGCCCGCGCTTCGGAAATTCGATGCCACGCCATTGAGCATAGAATCAACGCGGAGGATCCGGACCACGGGTTTTCACCTTCTCCCGGACTCGTTGAATCGGTTCAATTCCCGGCCGGCCCGGGCGTCCGAGTCGATTCCCATCTCTATTCCGGCTACACCATCCCATCTTACTACGATAGCCTGATCGCAAAAGTCATTGTCAACGCCGATGATAGGGAGGCATGCATCAAACGCTCGCTGCGCGCACTCGATGAGATGGAAATCGTCGGGATTAAAACAACGGCACCGTTTCACAAGCGCCTGCTTCGCGAGGATCGTTTCCTATCCAGCGACTTCGACACCCGCTTTGCCGATGTCCTTCAAGAGGAAGACCGAAATAATGCAAAACAGAATTAACGAACAGCTTCTAGACAGCGCCAACACGCTAAAAGCCACGACCGAACAATCCGGAATGATCGCCTCGATGGGAGAGCTGCTTATCGCTGCCTACAAATCCGGCAATAAGATCCTGAGCTTCGGCAACGGCGGTTCTGCCTGCGACGCCCAAAATTTCGCCGACGAGCTCGTCGGCCGCTATGAACGAAACCGCCCCGGACTTCCCGCGCTTTCGCTGACGGTCAACAGCTCGGATCTGACATCCATCGCCAATGACTTCGGCTATGAAGAGGTCTTCGCCCGCCAACTGCGGGCACACGCAAAGCCCGGTGATATCGCGATTGCGATTTCAACAAGCGGCAACTCCCCCAATGTCCTCAAGGCCGTTGAAGCGGCAAAGGAATTAGGGCTCGTCGTACTCGGCTTTTCCGGAGAAACGGGAGGCAAGCTAAAACCCCTTTGCGATCACTGCCTTTGCGTCCCCTCAAAAGTCACCGGGCGCGTCCAAGAAGCGCACATCACGGTCATTCAAATTCTATGCGGCCTTATTGAAGACGCACTCTTCCCGGATGCCCCGAAAGCGCACTGACACAAGCCGAAAGGTATTGCCGCCTCTCAAAGCGGTCGCCTGGCGCAAGCGCCGCAGAGGGGAGCGCGTCGTTTTCGCAGGCGGCATCTACGATATTCTCCACCCCGGTCACGTGCAATTACTGGAAGCGGCAGCCGCGCTCGGCGACCGCTTGATTGTCGGACTCAATACAGACGCCTCGACACGGCGCCTTAACAAGTCGGGTCCTGTTCGCCCCATCAATAAACTTAAAGACCGGTTGCGGGTCATTGCCGCTCTCGAATGCGTTGACGCCGTCACGTGGTTTGGAGAAGACACGCCCACGGAGCTTCTCGCGAAAATCAAGCCCGACGTTTTGGTTAAAGGCGCGGACTATCGCCCCGAGCAAGTTCCAGAGCGCGTCCACGCGGGACGCTTAGCATTGCTTAATCTCAAACGCGGCTATTCAACAACAGGCCTGCTCAAGCGCCTAAAATTGTGAGCGACGCACTGCTTATTCTTAACGGCTCCGCGCCGGACATTAAAATCCTGCGGAAGGTCGCGAGGGATGTAGAGATTATCGCCTGCGCAGACGGCGGTCTGGGAACTGCCGTTGATGCCGGACTCCCCCCGGATGTCGTGATCGGAGATATGGATTCACGGCCGAAGAAGCTGCCCAAACTCCCCGGTACCGCCTATATCTGCGATTTCGATGAACATCGATCCGATTTTGAGAAATCATTGGAATGGCTAAAAGGCGCCGATTTCAAACATGTATTCGTCGCAGGCGTCCGCGGTGGGCGGGTCGACCATGAAACGATTAATTGGAGCGTCATACGCGCCTGGTCACCCAAGCTACCGATCACCGTCATAGACGGCGGGACGACACGCCTCATCGGCCCCGGAAAACACCGCTTCATCGGCGCCAAGGGTAAAATCGTCACGCTCTCTCCCGACGGCACCTCCGCCGCCATTTCAACAAAGGGACTTAAATACCCGCTGAAAAACGAAAAATTAAAACCGGGAAGCCGGGGACTCAGCAATCAATGCACTGGAAAATCCTTTGAAATAAA
>JBFIEP010000102.1:0-7400 GCA_041603335.1 Elusimicrobiota bacterium
GGGAACTATAGAGGGGGTGATCGGATGAAGAGCATGATCGGATTTTTGCTCGTGGCTTCATTGTCTGGCTGCAGCGGGGCATTCCTCGGTTCGAAGGTGAACACGGATGTTTCGCCGGCGGTTGCCGTCTCGGAACGGCGTGCTCTTGAGAGTCAAACCCTTTCGTCGCTTTCGGCGCTTGAGCGGAGCGTTAATGACTTCCTTCAAGCTCGGCGGAGAATTCCGAAAACCCTCGACGAACTTGTGCCCGAGTTCCTCGGCGAGATACCGGTGGTTGAGCTGGGCATTAAAGGCTATAAGCCGAAAAATAAGGTTGCCTATTATCCCTCATCGATTATCGTTGATGGTCGGATAAACGGGGCTGCTCTCGATGATACCGGCGGTTGGGGATATGCGTTTAATAATCGACAGGTGATTGTTTTTGTCGACTGCACTCAAAAACGTATGAACGGAACCTCTTGGTACCAGGCGCGTGGCGTCTACTAAAACCGTTTTAATTTTGTGCGGCGGAAGATCGGCTGAGCGGGAAGTATCCTGCGTTTCGGCCGCCGCCGTCGTGAGAAATCTTCCAACAGGGTGGAAGCCCGTGCTCGTTTGGATTGACCCGAAGGGTCATTGGTTTTTTCAATCGGCGCATAAACCCTTTGCGGCTTCCCAGAACCCCGCCCGTTTCCGATTTGAGAAAACCCCGGCCCGTCTTGCTGGATCGAATGTCCTTTCCGTCGGTCGTGGGCGTAAACGCTTTGATGCGTGTTTTCCTGTCCTGCATGGTCCTTACGGGGAAGACGGTACGATGCAGGGCATGCTCGATCTTTTCGGTGTTGCTTACGTCGGGAGCGACGCGATGGGGTCTTCCGTCGGTATGGATAAGGACTTGTCCAAACGAATCGCAATTCATGCGGGTTTGCCGGTTCTCCCCTATGCTGTCTTAAATTCAATTAAAGAGATTTGGAAAACAAAAGAACTGCGGTTTCCCTTATTTGTTAAGCCCGCCCGTCTTGGATCCGCGGTCGGTGTTTATAAAGTGAAGCGCCGTTCGGACCTCGCGGCGGCCGTGAAGCGGGCCTTTCGGTATGACACCAAGATCCTCGTGGAGCAGGGGGTCGATGCGCGTGAACTTGAGTGCGCGGTTTTAGGGCGCACGAACAACGCGAAAGCGTCAGGACTCGGTGAGATTCGACCCACGGGGGAGTTTTATTCCTACGAAGCCAAATATGAAGACCCTGACGGTGCCGAATTGCTGATTCCTGCTCAGGCGTCGGCGTCGATGGCCGCCGAGATCCGGACCATGGCCCTTCTCGCGTTTGAAAGCCTTTGCCTCGACGGGCTTGCACGAATCGATTTTTTCGTCGACAAGAAGTCCCGTAAGATCTGGTTTAACGAAGTAAATACAATCCCGGGGTTTACCGCGATCAGTATGTATCCAAAGCTTTGGCAAGCGGCGGGAGTCCCCTTCCCGCGACTTATCGGAAAATTACTTTCCCTAGCCCTCGAACGAAGCCGCGAGCGTCGCCGCCTTCGAATTACCCGCGATTAGCGGGGAGTTATTTGGGGTCGTTCATTGAGTTATTGAAGTTGTTGGCTTATTTACAGGGTTCCAGCTTATGTTGGTCGTTGAATCTCGCTTTTGGTGAAGCGCGAAACGTGAGAATAACTTCAGTACCTCAATGAACGACCCCTAGTGGGGGGTGAAGCCGTAGTGTTCGCGAAAGGCTTTCGCGTCTGCGTAGGGGAGGTTTCCGGAAATCTTGCGTAAGTAGTGGAGTGCGAGACGTGCGCCCAGGTAGGCAAGGGCGTGTATTTCGCGTAGACGGGGAAATATCCGTAGAAACTTTTTAAGTGGACGCCAAGGTCGGTCAAAGTGGGGAATCGTTGTGATGGGTTTTCCTTTAAGCGTTTCGCGATGAGAGGTACAAGTCGTGGTTTTGCCGAGTTTCGAGCAAGCCGCATCGACCGTCTCTTTCGCCATGAGCCGAAAATCCGACATCTTTCCACCGGCGATCGTTACAAATCCTTCGATTCCGTCGGTGGCGGCGTGGTCAATTACTTGAAATTCGCGTGAGAGAAGTTTCTCGTTGGCGGCTTGTCCCAGGATCGGGCGTGCTCCCACCATGGTCGAGGCGTAATTTTCGGGGAAGTCGGGAAGGTAGCGGCGTACGGAGTCTATGAGATAGCTTATTTCTTCATCTTCAGAGCGCATGGTCTCGGGGGACCCGTCATGTTCCAGATCGGTGGGACCTACCAGGGTCCCTGTGGCGTGCGGGAGAACGAAAACGTGACGTTTTTTATCGATTGCTTCGATGAGAAGTCCGACCGGCGTTAACGGTTTGTTGTAAACAAGGTGGGTTCCTTTGCGGATGCGAATCGGAACGTCCGCTCCTCCGAGTGCCGCAATCTGGTCGACCCAAGGCCCTGCCGCGTTTATGACGACGCCGGCCTCGATATTTTCCCCATTGGCCGTGACGCCGCATACACGTCCGTCGTCGTTGCGTAGAAGCGCTTCTACCGTTGTGTTGCTGCGGACCTCTATTCCGTCACGCTGGGCGGCCTCAAGATTGGCCTCAACAAGTCCTACAGCGTCGACTCTCCATTCATCAAATGCGATGGATCCAACAAGACCTTCTCCGACAAGCCCCGGAATAATTTCCCGGGTGGCGGCGGCGTCCATACGTAAATGGCTCAATCCGCCCTTCATCCGCTGGAAACCATCGTATTCTTCGAGAAGCGTCTCGACGGTTTCAATCCCGTGTAGATGGTCTTTATAGACGGGCCAGAGTATCGGAAGGCGTGTTACGAGCTCCGGAGCGATTCGAATGATATTTCCCGCGTCCCAAGCTGTAGTATGTGTGGTCAACCGGTCGTATAGAAGGTAGCGGAGACCGCCGTGAATCAGATGAGATGAAGCTGCCGTCGTGGCGCGGCCGGGGAGGGATTTATCAAGAACGAGAGATTTGAGTCCGCGCCGGGCGCAGTCGCGGGCCAGGCCCGCGCCTGTTATGCCGCCTCCGACAATGACGACATCGAATTTCATCGAAAGAGTCTAGCAAAATTGTAAAATGGTCCTTTAATTGAACCTGTGACACGAAAACGTTTTTATCCAATTGTTGCGCTACTATTCCTCATCGTCGCCGGCGGCGGCTGGGGCATACGGCAGTTCGTAAAGGATCTGCCCTCGTATCATAAGTTCGAAGAATATAAACCCTCTTTGACAACCCGCTTATTCGATATAAACGGTGAGAAAATCGCCGAGTTATCCATCGAGAAACGGGCGCTGCTATCACTGTCTGAGATTCCAGTTGACCTTCAAAACGCTGTTCTTGCGATTGAAGATTCACGTTTCTTCGAGCATTGGGGAGTTTCTCCACGGGGCATCATGCGTTCGTTTGTCGTTAATCTGCTGGCAGGCCGGGTGGTTCAGGGCGGTTCGACCTTGACCCAGCAGCTTGCGAAGTTGATTTTCTTAAGTCCCGAGCGGAAAATCGTGCGTAAGATCAAGGAAATGCTGCTGGCGATGCAGATGGAGCATTCCTTAAGTAAGGAAGAGATCCTTCAGTTTTATCTAAACCAAATTTATTTCGGCCACGGTGCGTACGGCGTTCAGGCTGCCGCGCATATTTATTTTGGAAAGAAGGTTCAGGAATTGTCCCTTCCCGAGTGTGCATTGCTTGCGGGAATGATCAAGTATCCGGGAGGATACTCCCCCTTTAAGCACCCAAAGCGGGCTACGCGCCGTCGTCATCTCGTTTTGGGCCGGATGGTTTCTGAAGGCTATATTAAGCCGGAAGAAATGAAGCGCGCTTTAGAAGTCCCCGTCCCTCTTGAGCGTCCGATTTTGAGCGGTCATCAGGCGCCCTATTTTGTCGAGTATATACGCCGGAGACTCGAACCCCAGTTCGGATACAACACGCTTTGGCGGGGTGGGCTTACAATCCAAACGACGCTCGATTTGGAAATGCAGCGCATCGTTGAAGAAGAAATGGAAAAGGCCTTGAATGCCTTCGACGAGAAAGCGAAGGCTGATTGGGAAAAGCAGCTGCAGGAAGACATCGATGCGGGGATCGAGCCCCCGACGGTATCCACGGCACCTCCCGTCGCGATTCAGGGCGTTTTTATGATTCTCGATGTTAAAACCGGTGCGATTCGCGCAATGATCGGCGGTCGGACAGGGGGAGGGCGAGCCGACTTCAATCGTGTCGTTCAGGCTCGGCGTCAGCCGGGCTCCACATTTAAACCCTTTGTTTGGGCCACGGCCCTTAATTCCGGTATGACCGCGATGTCTCTCGTTGAAGACAGCCCGCTGGCCTATTATTCCGATGGACGCGACTGGCGGTTGCTGGAAGGGACAACGGATCAGTACGCGATCAATATCGCTACGTCGGTATTTGCGGGGTCAAGCGATTTCCGAGTTTGGGTCCCTCAAAATTACGATGGTAAATTTAAGGGGGTAATAACCCTGCGCAAGGCGTTGGCTCTCTCCCGTAATGTGAGTTCGGTCCGTCTCATCGAGCACATCGGTCCCCCCCGCGTCGTTGAGCTCGCGCACAAGGTGGGTATCCGTTCTCGTCTTGCCCCGGTCCTGTCGCTCGGATTGGGATCATCGGTTGTGAGTGCGTTGGAGTTGGGAAACTCCTTCCAGACCTTTGCTAACGGCGGCATTCATGTAGAGCCGTATTCAGTGGTGCGTGTTGAAGATGCGACAGGGAAGGTGCGGCATCGGCATGTCCCCCGGGAGAAAGAGGCAATTTCACCGCAATTGGCCTATCTTATTACACACCTTCTGAAGGTTGTTGTAACCGGAGGAACCGCGCGGCGTGCGAGTGTTCTTCGCCGGCCCCTCGCCGCCAAAACGGGGACCACCAACGATAATCGTGATTTGTGGTTTGTCGGGTATACTCCGGATTTGCTCGCTGTGTCGTGGATGGGTTACGACGATGATACGTCCCTGGGTCCGCGCCTTTCATCGGGCGGAACGCTTGCGCCCTGGTGGACCGCCATCATGAAGAGAATTCTCGCGGACTTTCCGAAGCGTGACTTCCCGGTTCCGGAAGGGATTACCTTTCTTAAGGTAGATACGCTAACCGGTTATCTTGCGCTTCCGACCTGTCCAAAACAGGCGATACAGGCCTTCAAGGTCGATACCGAGCCGACTCGGTATTGTCCGTATGATCATTCCGAGCCCATCGAACTGAAAGCGGATTTCTCGGTATCGGGAGAGATGCGGCAGGCTTTTGTGGAAGACGCAGACTTTCCGTTGGATCATGACGAAGATCCGTCACTCCCCGAGGACCAGTTGGATGATGACGGATTACCCGATCTTCCGTCGGATGACGAGCTGGAATCGATGTCAGGCGTTGACTTCTAGTAAATCTCCGTACAGTCTTAATATTGGGGACAGGTCCACTGCATTTCGCTTTTGGGCCGGAAAAAGCGAAATGCAGTGGACCTGTCCCCAGAATGTTTCGAGGAGGAGCCATGTTTAAAATATTCATTCCGATTCTTGTCATCGGTCTTGCCGGTTCGGCGTTCGCTGAGGAGCCTGCCAAAGAGCTCTCAAAGGAAACGGTGGTCACTGAATTAGTCAAGGAGAAGGAGGCGGATAAACCGGAGAAGGTCCCTGCGTGTGCGCCAACCCAGGAGGATGGAGATGAGACCTTGTTGGGATGTTCCCAACATTTGGCGAAGGTCACCAAGGGTTATGAACGGGCTCTTGAGGAGTGGAAGGCATTTGCGGTGAGCGCTTCCAACCGGCTTGCGAATGCAGCGAAAAAGGAATCCGAGGCGAAGACGCAGATCCAGAAAAACAGTGCGGAAATTTTGAAGCTTAAGTTTAAGCGTAATCGCGAAAACAAAAACAAGATTAAAGAACTTGAGCGCGCGAATAAAGAGTTGTGGAAGAAATTGAAAAGCATCACAAAAGAAAAAGAAGGACTTTGCAAGGGACTCGCGAAAGAAGGTTCACGCAAGCATAGCGAGCTTGGCGCGAATATCTCGGCACGTTGGAAAGGTGCCCGCAGCGCCTTGCGCTGAGCGTTATTTGTAGACTCGGGGAAGGCGCGCGTTCGCGGCGGTCCGGCGGATCGGAAGCGTAACGATATCTCCGACTCCCGCCTTTTGCGATGTTGTTATATCGACGAGAACGTGGGCGATTCCGCATCTTCCGACGAAAGGAACACGCTTTCCTCGAAGAAGGCCCCAGTAGTGGAAGCCTCGACCGAATCCGATAAACCGTTCGGCGGGCTCCATGGTTAATCCATCTGCATATCCGACCGGAAGAGCCGCGACCCGCATGCGTTTTGGGGCGATGTACTCGCTTGCGTAGCCGATGGATTCCCCTTTGCGTACCGTGCGAACCGACGTGATGCGGGCTTTAAAGCTCCACGGATTTTTTAGCGCGACGCGCTGTGTTGTTGGATTAACCCCGTAGAGCAGATTTCCAACACGCACTAAGTCATGTTGACGATGCGGGAAGTCTAATAGGATCGAGCTGTTGGAACAGTGGACTTGAATCTTCTTAAACCGGTGCTTGGCCTTTTCGCCCGCTTTCGAGAATCGGTCTAATTTTTCTTCGGCTTCGACGGCGTTTTTCCCGGGAACATAATCCAGGTGTGCCGACAGACCGACAGGAAGAATCCGTGTGCGGCGGCTGATATTGTCTAGAAAGTCGCCTAGTTTCGTTGGCGGAATTCCCCAGCGCCCAAGTCCAAAATCCAGATCGACGTGAATGCGAACGTGACGTTTTGCGGCCCGGGATAAGGCACCGACGAGTTCGATTGAATCCACCGTGATTTCCGCACGACTTGCGACAGCCTTGGTAGCGAGGGCTGGTGGGGGAGGGGAAAGGACGACAATCCGACCGGTCACTCCGCCGCGGCGGAGTTCGAGCGCCTCTTCGACTGTAAGAACTCCGAGGCACTCCGCCCCCGCGGCTAGGGCCAGTTTCCCTACACGAACGGCGCCATGGCCATAGGCGTCGGATTTGACGACCGCCATAAGTCGGGATTCGGGCGAAAGGCGGCCGAGGGCAAATTTTAGATTGCGCCGGACCGCTGCGAGGTCAATTTCGATCCATTTGAGCCGATATTCTGAGGTCACGATGCAGGATTCTACTGAAATTCATTGAATTTCCGATACCCCCGGGAGGTGTAGGGATGTGGTAGAATACTGCGCTGGAGATTTATCCGTGTCCGTTGCCCTGATAGGAATCAACCATCGTAGTGCCCCGATTGAATTACGGGAGCGGTTTGCTGTGCTTGGTGCCGCTGTGGTGCGCGAGTCTCTTCTCATCGAGGGTTGGCGTGAAGCTGTCGTTCTTTCCACATGCAATCGTTTTGAGGTGTATGCGGTTGGCGCGGGTCCCGAGGCGGAATTGGGAGAGCGCCTTTCCCGCTCCGTCGAACGGA
>JBFIEP010000103.1:0-7344 GCA_041603335.1 Elusimicrobiota bacterium
TATGGGCGGCCCCGCCATGGCCGTTCATCGCGGCTTTTTGATACCACGGCTCGGCCTCCTCGGGCATAGGACGCTCAAGGCCCTGCCCTTCGGCAAGCATTAATCCGAGACTGAACTGCGCTTCGGGGAAATCATTTTCCGCGGCTTCTTTATACAAGAGAATCGCCCGCTTAAAATCCTGCGGGACTCCGCGGCCCAAACGCAGCCCTTGCGCGGCTTCATACTGACCCGTCGCTTCTCCCTGCTCCGCAGCCCTCAAAAACCATCCCTGTGCGATTGTTTCGTCCTGCTCGACTCCTTGGCCGTTTAAAAACATCGCACCGATATTATGCATGGCGCCGCCATGCCCCGCTTTTGCGGCGCGCTTAAATAAAACAAATGCCTCCTCTAAGGATTCTTCGACACCCGTTCCCTGATAAAAACATAAACCCAAATTAAAAACCGCTTCCAAATAATCGCTTCCAGCCGCTTTTTTATATAAGGCGACGGCCTTCTTTACCGACGTCTCGACACCCTTTCCTTCCATGTAGAGAACACCAAGGGCGTTCGTCGCAGCCGGAATACCGGCCTCGTCGGCTTTTTTATAAAGCGCGACGGCCTTCGGTAGATTGGGAGCCACCTCCCCATCACCGAGCAGAAGCAACCGGCCCAGATAATAGGCGGCCTGGCCGTCCCCTTTCTCGATGGCCTTTTCAAACCAAGCCGACGCACCCACGGGGTCGTTAAATTCCTGAATGAGCAATATGCCGAGATTTACCTGCGCGTCAATAACACCCTGGGCGCCCGCCTTCTCATACCACTCGCGCGCGCGCTTGGGATCAGGGGGGGTTTCCAACAGGCCCATGTGAAATACATTTCCGGCCTGATACTGGGCGGTCGCATCACCTGCCTCCGCCTTGGCGAGAATTGCATCCAGCGCTAAGGTCATCGTCCGATTTTCAGCACTCCCTCAGAAACGGACACCGGAGCAATATCAAGCTCAAACGGCAACTCCGGGTTCGGGGCGAATCCAACACGGTACTCTTGGGACCCGCCAAGCAGAAACAAAGGAAGGGGCAAAAAGGAAACCGCAAGACGTTCCGCTCGAACTTGAAGAGCATCCTCGGTTCGCATTAAAGATACTGCGGCGGAAACGGGAATCCCTTTCCACTTTGCCGAGGCTGCGACGACGTCGTCTAGCTTGAACCGAACATCAGAAACATTTTTCACGCGCTCCTTGAGGAAAGAGGATGCCGATGATTCCGTTACTTCCGCCGATACAAAAACAAGGCGGTCCATTTTCAGGAAACGAAAATCCTGGAGCAAATCTTCAACAGCCTGAGCGCCGCCCGACCATTCGACAAGAGGGAACAAGCTCATACCCTCCATCACAACCTTCACATTGCGGACCTCAAGCCCCCTTAAATTGATACGAGGCGATGTTATCGTCACCCGATCATAGGCTCCCCGATGACGCAGCCACCGACCGAATCGGATTGTTAATTTTTCGGCTTCAAAACTGCGCTCGGAATAGAATTGGTAATGGACACGCGATGCATTAAAGAAAGGGCTTTGCTTTAATTTTCTTTGCTGAAACAGGACGGCCTCGCTTCCGTCAGGCAGCGGGAAACGCTTGATTTCACGATAGCCGAGGCGGAACCACCCCCCCTCATCCAGCATTGCTTTCTGGACATCCGGCAGTTGACCGATAACGGACTCGGGACCGAGCTTCCCGGTTTTCACAACGACAAATTCGCAAAATTCAACGTAACGTCGATTCACGCCGCGGATACGAAGCCCCTTAAGGTCGTAACGCTTGCGCTCCCAATTAAACGTCGGACCATTAAAATGTTTTAAGTTTGCGACGAGTGCCAAATTCGAAAAGGGCGTCTTCGACGCCGCATCGCGCTTTCCCTCTGCGAATTTGAGAATTTCCCCGATCTTCCAATCCTCAGCCTTGGGAATCTCCGAACGGAACAAACTTACGTCCAATCCTGCATGAAAGCGCAAATGCGGAATTATTCCGAATCCATAATTGGCTGCAGCAATAAGTTGAAAAATAACGACACCGATACGAAGCTGCTTCGGCCATGGCCCCATCGCCAGCACCGCCATAGGAACGAGCCCGGGGAGCAAATAACGCAACTGGCGATTCGGGACAATTGTCCAAAAGATATAGGACCCAATCAGCCATGCGAGCAACACTCCCATGTCTCCCCCGCGGCGTTTAACCCAAGGCGCGAAGAGGGACGCCATCGTAAGAAGAAATGCAGGGAAGCCGAATCCAAAACCGAGTTGACGCACATAGGCGATAACCGCCAAACCGTTCCACACGGGGACCGCTCCATCGGCTGACGCACCCACTAATCGGGGCAGAAGAACCGGCCATTCCACGAGGTACCATGGAAATACCAGAACTACAAAAACCCCAGTCGCAACCGAAAGACCCCGACGGCCCACCAAGCCTCGCCACGCCCCCCAAGCAACCCAAAGAACCGGAAAATAGTAAGAAAATGCGCTCCATTTTGAGAGCATGCCGCACGCGGCAAACAAACCGAACAATGCCGAATAGCGAACATCTGTGAACCGCCGCGAAGCGAATAACGCCCAATAGGAAGCGGCGGTCCACGCGATCAGCGGCAGATCGGCGAGCGTCTCCCTAAAAAGCCATTGGACCTCGGGAAAACAAGAGAATAAAGCGGCCGCTCCAAATCCCGCCCAATCCCCATAAAACTGTCGTCCAAGCCCCCAAATCGATAACAGCAGGATACCCATGTAAAAAACATTTGCCCATAGCGCCGCGTTCGCGGGGTCACTCGAGTCCATAGCCCAAGCAATCGATAGATGATAAAGAGGCGGAAAGGGAGGCATGCCGGGCTTGGGAGCCTGCTTCCACAAGATACTCCAATCACCACGCTCAATACCACGAACATCATCGATGGCCGTCTCTAATTGAACGGATTGATCCCAGGCCGGAGGACGTGTTTCAATGGAGATATGCCTCCCCAGCAGAAGTGCATGGAATAAGAGCAATAGAGCCAACGCCGCCAAACTCCCCCACTTAGATTTGGGGTCGGAAGGGGGCGGAGCATAAGAAATGGGCCTAGAAATAGTCGGCTCCGGCCCATCCTCGAAGGGATTTATACGACCGTATTCCTGCTCTTCCGGGCTTTCGGGGGTCTCCACAAGTGCCGGGATTATATGATTTTTGCTATCTTTTCATCGATTATGAAGGCTTTAATCCTTATAGGCGGGCTAGGGACTCGACTGCGTCCATTCACACTCAAGGCACCCAAGCCGTTGATGCCCGTGGTCAATGTCCCGTTCATCCACCACCAAATTCTCCAAATGAAGGCTGCGGGAATCCGGGAAGTCGTCCTCGCGATGGGATATAAAGCCTCGATGTTTAGACGCGTACTGGGAAACGGCGCACGGCTCGGTGTGAAGCTCCGCTACGTTGAAGAAAAAAAGCCGCTAGGCACCGGCGGCGGAGTGGGGTATGCGGCCCACCACCTAAGCGGTACGAGTCTTATTATGAATGGGGATAATCTTCACGACTTGGACATTCGAAAATTTATTGCGAATCACCGCAAAAAGAAAGGGATTATCTCAATCGCTTTAACCCGAGTGGCAGACCCGACCCAGTTTGGACTCGTTGAGACAGATGCAAAAGGACGCATCAAACGCTTCCTCGAAAAACCTTCCCCGGACCAGATTACATGCAATACGATCAACTCAGGAGCGTACCTATTCGAACCGGAAGCCTGGGAGTCCATCCCCGTCGGACGCCCCTCGTCGCTCGAACGGGATCTCTTTCCCAAACTGCTTGAAAAAGGGCGGACCCTGCTTGGATTCATCTCCAATCGCTACTGGATTGATATCGGAACGCGGGAAAAATACCGCCAGGTCCATATGGATCTGCTTCTAAAAAAAGCGAAGTTTTCATCGATCCCAAAGGGACGTAAAGGGAGCCTCCTCATTGATAAAACGGCGCGGGTTTCAAAATCCGCCGTTCTGGAGGGAGCCGTTTGCATCGGACCGCGTGTCGCGATCGGCCCCGAGGCGCACGTAAGCAATTGCGTCATTCTGCCCGGGACGCGCATCGGGGCGCGGGCGATAATTTCAGACTGCGTCATCGGACCCCGCTGCCGCATCGGAAACGACTCGATTGTTGGAGACGGTGCCGCGTTGGGGGAAGGAACAATTTTGACAGACTATACGCGGGTGTAATTATCGCCCACACGAGGACATTCTAATGGCAAGAAAAAAAATAGACCCCGAAGCGGCGAAAATCGCAGCGAACCTGATCAAATTCGGAACTGATGGATGGCGCGGCGTTATGGCTCGCGACTTCACGTTTAAAAATGTTCGCCGTGTGGCCCAAGCGATCGCCCAACACCTAAAGGCAAAAGATTCAAAACCCCAGCCCGTCGTGATCGGTTATGACCGGCGCTTCCAATCGGAAGAATTTGCGAGAGAAATTGCAGGCATCCTTCAAGCCAACGATATCAAGGTAACTCTCAGTGCGGAACCGCTGCCGACGCCCGCGATCAGCTTCTTAAGCCACAAACTCAAAGCACTCGGCATCATGATTACCGCGAGCCACAATCCCGCCTCCCACAACGGGGTCAAATTAAAACTGGAAGGCCGCGCGGTGACGGAAACGACCACCGCTGAGGTAGAATCCCTCATCGACCAAACCCACCCTCTCAGCGGAGCAAGCCAGACGATCACCACAAAATCCTTCATCAAGGACTACCACGGCTATCTTAAAGCGAAAGCAAATCCCGGGAAGTTTATGGGGCAGC
Organism: Elusimicrobiota bacterium; assembly: GCA_041603335.1. Classification (GTDB taxonomy): domain Bacteria; phylum Elusimicrobiota; class Elusimicrobia; order UBA1565; family UBA1565; genus UBA1565. Next base: position 4,788 of record JBFIEP010000103.1, read on the forward strand.
TCAAACGACCCATTGTTATTGACTATATGTACGGCGCGTCGGGCGGGATCCTCGGAGAATTACTAAAGAGCAAAAAAGTAATCGAAATCCGCTCAAAACGGGACCCCTTATTTGGCGGCGTACATCCTGAACCGATCGAAGAAAACCTCAAACCGTTGAAAGAGCGCGTCCTCAAAGAAAAAGCATTGCTTGGGGTCGCGCTTGATGGCGACGGCGACCGCGTTGCCATCATCGACGATAAGGGCCATTACCTAAGCCCCTGCCAGGTATTTCCCATCATCGCTGAATACCTTATTTCAATTCGCAAGTTGAAAGGAAAGATCGTCCAATCGGTATCAATGGGCTATCTTGCCGAATTGGTTGCCAAGGAACATGGCCTTGAATTTGAACAATTGCCGGTAGGCTTCAAACATGTCGGGGAAGCCATCGGAACCGGAGAGGCCGTTATCGGCGGAGAAGAGTCGGGCGGCTATGCCTGGAAAGGCAATTTACCCGAACGCGATGGACTCTTGACCGGCCTTTTATTCGTTGAGATGTGCGTCAAGACAAAAAAAACGCCCTCCCAATTATGGGAAGCGATTGAAAAGAAGCATGGGAAATCGGACTTCCGGCGAGTCGACTTCCGGATCAGCAAACCCATCGACAAAGCCACCTTCACGGCAAAGATCAGAAAACGCCTCCCGAAAAAAGTCGCAGGCCATCCGATTCTGGACGTCATGGACTTTGACGGCGTAAAGATTTTCTTAGAAGGCGGTCATTGGGTCCTCATGCGCCCCTCGGGCACAGAACCCTTGATCCGAACCTATGCGGAAACCAACTCGCCTAAAAAGACGCAAGCGCTCTTAGAGACGGCCGCGCGGTGGGTCGGCTCGCACCTGTGACCGTCCCGAAGGCGATGGTCCTCGCGGCGGGTGCGGGGACCCGGCTTCGCCCGTTAACCTATACAACGCCCAAACCGATGGTTCCCGTAGCGGGGACTCCGGTGATCCACCACTGCCTGGAAAGCCTAGCGCGGCATGGGATCAAGGAGGTTATGCTTAACCTCTGGTCCCATCCCCAACAGGTCATTGATTCCTGCGGTGACGGCTCACGCTGGGGACTCAAGCTCCATTACTCGGTGGAAAAAAAATTACTCGGGACCGCCGGTGCCGTCAAAAAATGCGAATCCTTCTTAAAGGACGGCCCCTTCCTCATCCTTTCAGGGGACGGAATGCATGACGTTGACCTTGGAGCGTTTTACCGGTTTCACAAAAAACGAAAGGCGATTGCTTCCCAGGTCACGAAGCGGGTCGAATCAAAATATCCCTATGGCGTCGCCCTCTATAAGAAATCCGGACGGATCACGGGATTTCTGGAAAAACCCAGCCTCGGGGACTACTTTTCAAATCAGGTCAATACCGGTATTTACTGCTTTGAGCCGGAAGTTCTAAAAATGATCCCGAAGGGATTCTATGATTTCGGGCATGATGTATGGCCTAAATTACTTAGCAAAAATAAGCCTATTTTCGCTTGGGAGTGGAAAGGATTTTGGTGCGACGTGGGCGACCTGGAAGAATACCGCCGCAGCCAAATTGCCGCCATGCGCGGAGAGGTTCAATGCTCCATCCCGGGGAAAAAGGTCCGAAAAGGGGTCTGGATCGGCGAGGGTGCCGAAATCCATCGGACCGCTAAAATCATAGCTCCCTGCGTTATAGGCGCCGGGGCAAAAATCGGCGCGGGAGCGGTCATCGGCCCCGAAACCGTCATCGGGCGGCGGGCCAGAATTGGAGCGAAGGCCGAACTCAAAAATTGTATACTTTTCAACAAGATAATCGTCGGTGCCAAGGCTTCGTTAAGCCACTGTATTATCGGCGAAAAAGGGTCAATCAAAGCGGGGGCCGTTCTGCATTACGGCGTCGTCCTAAAAGCCCAAAATTAAAAAAAGGAGTTAGATTCATGCAGAAATCTGGACGTCACTATTTCACCTCAGAATCCGTCACCGAAGGCCATCCCGACAAGGTCTGTGACAACATTTCCGATGCAGTGCTTGACGCTGTCATTAAGGATGACCCGAATGCCCGCGTTGCCTGCGAAACCTTTATCGGTCGCGGCCTCGTTATGGTCGGCGGCGAAATCACGACGAAGCTAACGCTCGACGTCGATAAAATCGCACGCGACACCATCAAGGACATCGGGTACGATCACCCCCGCCACGGCTTTGCCCACGACCTTTGCGGAGTCATGAACTCCATCGGCCGTCAGTCCCCCGATATTGCACAAGGCGTTGATACCGGCGGCGCCGGCGACCAAGGCATGATGTTTGGCTACGCGACCCGCGAAACACCGGAATTGATGCCGCTGCCGATCACCCTGGCGCACAAACTCACCAAGCGCCTGGCCGACGTCCGCAAGAAGAACATTCTCCCCTACCTCAGCCCCGATGGAAAGAGCCAGGTAACGGTTGAATACCTCGATGGACGGCCCCTTCGCGTGGACACCGTTGTTATCTCAACGCAGCACACGGAAGAAATTCTCGACCGCTCAGGTGAGAAGATCACCGAGAAGTCCCGCCGCGAGA
>JBFIEP010000104.1:0-7251 GCA_041603335.1 Elusimicrobiota bacterium
CCCTTCACCTTCGCCGATTTTGCGGCCGGGGAACGTCCTTTTGAACAGTACTTCACTTCCGTGGGCCGCCAGCAATGGACGAAGAATATGGTGCTTGTCTCCGAGTATCTGAAACTCGATGAAGAGGATCAGGCGGAATCGATTCCCTTCATCCACTCCGTGGACGGCCTGGGCAAGCTCCAACGCAGCATCGTTTCCCCCGAATTGGTCAAAGCCTGCCGGGACCGTCTCGCCGTCTGGGATGCCATTCGCAGAATTAAACGCCTTGATGTCCCGCAGGAAGCCGATGTCGCCGCACGCGTGCGCTCCGAAGTCGTCGAAAGCGTAACCCAATCGCTTATGGAGCTGGCTGGATGAGCCTGCCGACGTTTCCCCGCGGAATCCACCCTCCGGATGAGAAGGCAATCACCGGGGGCAAGGCGATTCGAAGGTTTCCGTTCGCGCCGTATCTCGTCCTCTTTCTATCCCAACATTTAGGAAAACCATCGAAGGCCGTTGTGGAAGAAGGACAGGAGGTCCGCCGCGGGGAATTGGTGGCGCAAGCGGACGGCTTCATGTCTGTTCCCATCCACGCGCCTGCTGCGGGAGTTATCAAAGCGGTTACGAAAATTCTGGATTTCAACGGCAAGATGGCGCCTGCGATCGTCCTGATTCCCCATCCCGGATCCCCGCAGGAAGTTGAAGTCGGAAACCCCGTGAATGTCGACTCTTTGTCGGCGAAAGAACTCGCGGCGGCGGTTCAAGGCATGGGGATGGTAGGTCTGGGCGGTGCGGCATTTCCAACCCATGTAAAACTAACCCCTCCCAAAGGGGCGAAGGTCGATACCCTTATTATTAACGGGTGCGAATGCGAACCCTATCTGACAAGTGATCACCGGGTCATGGTCGAACGCCCGGAAAAAGTGGTCCTCGGCACCAAATTAATCGCCAAGACCTTGGGAGTAGAACGCTCCATCATCGCGATTGAAAACAACAAACCCGATGCGTTGGCGGCGCTCAGCCGCGCCGCCGCCGGGGAAAAATCCATTTCGGTCGAGGCGGTAGAGACCAAGTACCCGCAGGGCGCAGAAAAGATGCTCGCCAAAGCCCTGCTCAATCGGGAAATTCCCTCGGGGGGACTTCCCGCGCACGTTGGGATCATGGTGTCGAATGTGGCCACCGCCGCCGAAATGGGGGAACTCCTTCCTGCGGGCCGCGGCCTCATTGAACGCGTGGTCACCGTCTCGGGCAAAGGCGTCAAACGTCCCGGAAACTACATCATTCCGCTTGGCACGCCGCTTGATTTCATTTTAAAAACACTCGGATTGGAAGGGAATGCCCGCCAAGTGATTTTCGGCGGTCCCATGATGGGCAAGGCCGTCACCTATCTCGAAACGCCCACCACGAAGGGACTCACCGGCATCGTTGTTTTAGCGGATGGCGAGATCGAACCGATGGAAGACGAGATTTCTCCGTGCATTCGCTGCGCTTCATGCGTAGAGGTCTGCCCCATCCACCTCAATCCGTCCCGGCTGGGCATTCTCGCTAAGAAAAATCTCTTCGAAAAAATGAGGGATGAATACCACCTTCTCGACTGCTTCGAATGCGGCTGCTGTTCTTATGTTTGCCCATCCAATATCCCTCTTGTCCACCAATTCCGGTTGGCGAAGGGGATGCTGCGCAAAATGAAGGCACAGGCATGAAGACAGACGCCCCCTTCCTCCAGATGGAGATGCGCTCCTCGCCCCACTTTAAACGCCCGATGAGCGTGAAAACAATTATGCGCAACGTCGTCGGAGCTTTGCTTCCGATCGCGGCCGCCGGAATTTGGATCTTCGGAATCAGCGTACTCTTCATACTCGCAGCGACCGTGACGGCCTGCCTTGCGACCGAAGCGGCTTCCTGCCGGATCATGGGAAAAAAGAATTCCCTTTTCGACTACTCCGCTGCCATTACCGGAATTCTGCTCGGTCTAACCCTGCCTCCCGGATTTCCCTTGTGGATGGCGGCCCTCGGCGGGGTTGCGGCGATTCTGCTCGGCAAAACCCTTTTCGGCGGATTGGGCTGCAACATCTTTAATCCCGCGCTTGTAGGCCGGGCGTTTCTGCAGGCTTCGTTTCCCGGAGCGATAACAACCTGGTCCCCCGCCTTTGAGACCGCCCGCTTCACACGCGTCTTTCCCGCCACCTTCACCTTTCCTTTTGCGCGGCCGGTCACCGATGGAATCTCGGGGGCAACGCCCTTGGCGGCGATGAAGTTTGACGGAATCTCCGGCGTTTCCTCCGATCTGTTCCTCGGCGCGGTCACCGGTTCCGCCGGAGAAACCTGCGCCGTTTTGATCCTTCTTTGCGGCGCTTATCTCGCGGTTCGAAAAATGCTGGACTGGCGGATTCCCGCCGGAATCCTTCTCACCGTCGTGGTATTGAGTTCACTCAGCCACGCTTTTAACCCGCGTTATCCCGGAGCGGTGTTCATGCTTTTCTCCGGCGGTCTCATGCTGGGCGCGGTATTTATGGCAACCGATATGGTGAGTTCGCCGGTCACACCGCTGGGCGTCTGGCTTTACGCGGTGCTTATCGGAATTCTTGTGGTGACGATTAGAAACTGGGGCGGGCTCCCGGAAGGCGTGATGTATGCGATTCTTCTAGGCAACGCGGCGGCTCCGGGACTGAACCGCGTCACCGAACCCCGCATTTATGGAGTAAAGGCGTGAAAGACGACTCAGCCGCCATGATCCGGACCCTGGTCGGCATCGCAGCCATCTCGGGTGTCTTAATCGTGGCAGCCTTTACGATCACGCTTCCCGTCATCACGCGCAATAAAGCAGCGCAGTTGAAGGCTGCGGTTTTCGAAGTGATTCCGGGAGCGGCCACGGTTAAAAAATTTGTCCCGGAAGGAATGGGGATGCCGAATATGTATGCCGGGTACGATGAGGCCGGCACCCTAAAAGGAATCGCCGTTGAAGCCCAGGGCCAGGGCTTTGCCGATATCATCAAGGTCCTCTACGGATACTCGCCCGAAAAATCGGCGGTGACGGGTTTCACGGTTTTAGAGAGCAAGGAAACCCCGGGCCTCGGCGATAAGATCGAAAAGGATCCCGGGTTCCAGGCAAATTTCAAAGCGCTCGATGTCCACCTCAACGCGGCGATGACCGCCTTAAAAAATCCGATCACAGTCGTCAAGCAAGGCAAGAAGACCCAACCATGGGAAATCGATTCTGTTTCAGGGGCTACGATTTCCTCTAAAGCCGTCGGACGCTTAATGGCAGCGAGTGCCGAAATCGCGATCCCTACCATCGAGAAGAACATCGCCCGTCTTAAGGAGGGCGCGTTATGAGCGAAAACGCCGATGTGTTCCTTAAGAAACTTTGGGAAGAAAATCCCGTTTTTGTTCAATTGCTGGGGATGTGTCCGGTCTTGGCAGTATCAAATTCGGTGGTCAATTCCCTTGCGATGGGACTGGCGACGACTTTCGTTCTCATCTGCTCCAGTGTTCTGGTCTCGCTTCTGCGCAATCACATTCCCAAACAAGTTCGCATCGCCACGTTCATCATGATCATCGCGACCTTCGTGACCCTGGTCGAATACATTATCCAAGCGATCAGTCTCGACATTCATAAGGCCTTGGGTGCGTTCATCTCGCTGATCGTTGTTAATTGCATCATCCTCGGACGGGCGGAATCGTTTGCCTCTAAAAATCCTCCGGGGAAGGCCTTCGTGGACGCAGTCGGCGTCGGGGTCGGGTTTACCCTCGCCATCCTCTCGATGGGGAGCATCCGTGAAGTCCTGGGATCGGGCTCGTTTGCCGGCGTCGATCTCTTTGGTGCGGGATATGAACCCTGGATTATCATGATCCTTCCCGGCGGCGGGTTCTTTGTTCTAGGAGCCCTGCTCCTAGCGGTCAACAAGATCAATCGGAGCCGGAAGGTGAAGGCATGAACACCGATTCGCTTGGTTTTATTTTTCTGAGTTCCTGCCTGATCAACAACTTCGTTCTCGCCTACTTCTTAGGGATCTGCCCGTTCTTGGGCGTCTCCGGGAAATACGAGACCGCAACACGCATGGGAATCGCCGTCACCTTCGTCATGCTGGTAAGTTCCGCGTGCTCCTTCGTGATTCACTTAATCCTCGTTCGCTTAGGAGCCAACTACCTGCAGCTGGTTTCCTACATCGCGGTCATCGCCTCGACGGTACAGCTCGTCGAGATGATCATGAAAAAATACAGTCCGGCGCTGTTTCGGGCGCTCGGCATTTTCCTCCCCTTGATCACGACCAACTGCGCCATCCTGGGCGTGGCGCTTTTCCAGACCAACCGGGAGTACAGCTTCCCCCAATCATTGGTGTTTGCTTTGGGCGCGGGCGCGGGCTTTACCCTGGCCTTAGTCCTCATGGCGGGGATTCGTGAAGAACTCGATTTGACGGAGGTTCCCGATCTCGTACAGGGAACAGCAATGACTTTAATGGTTGCCGGAATCCTATCGATGGCATTTATGGGATTTGCGGGACTGGGGGGATCGTGATTTACGACCTAGCGGTAGGGGTTGGAGGCGTCGTCATCCTGATTCTAGTTTGGGCGGCAGTGGAGCGTTTCTCAAGCACGGGGACGCGCTCAGGCGGATGCGGAAGCTGCAATAGTGATTGCGGTCAAAAGGAAAAAGATTTCATCTCTGAAGCTCAATTTGAGGAATGCAAAAAATGAAAAAACCTAAAAAGATAGAAAAGACCGAACACATCGTCGAGATTGTTTCCGACGCCGGTGAAGGCGCACAAAAAGCGGCGGTAACCTTTGCACAGGTCTGCGCCCGGATGGGCAACGGCCTGTGGACGGTCGAGATTATTCCTTCAGAAATTCAGCCTCCCCCGCACACCACAGGAAGTGCCAGCGGCAACCGCATTCGCCTCGCCGAAAGAGACATGGTTTCCAATGCCGGGGACAAAGCGAATTTCGTCCTCGCCTTTAACGAAATGGCGCTTCTCTCCCGCATTGAGGCGAACTCCCTCGCCGATGATGTCATCGTCCTGATCGACAATATATGGGCCAACCATGACGATCCCCGCATTCGAAAGAATTACACGGAGATCCTAGAGGGCATTAAGGCCAAGGGCGGTACAGTGATCGAATTCCCGCTTGAGGAAGAGACACTCAAAACCGTCGATGACCCCAAGCGCGGAAAGAACATGTTCGCGACCGGGGTGCTTTGCGCCCTTTATGCACGGAAGGTCGAAATTCTGCGTGAGGTCGTAGCGGGAACCTTCGGAAAGAAATCCCAGAAGGTGATTGACACCGCCGTCGGGCTGGCGGAACGCGGCTACCAATGGGGAATGGAAAACCTTGAGTATCAGTTTGAGATTCTTTCTCCCCCCTCGGAGAAAGACATGGTCGCCATGAACGGCAACCTGGCACTCGCATTAGGGGCGGTTGCCGCGGGCTACGACATCTGCTCGATGTATCCCATCACTCCGGCGACATCAGCCTCGCATTTTCTCTCCGATATCTTTGAAGAACTCGGGGGGATGGTTCACCAGGCCGAAGACGAGATCGCAGCGATTGGAGTGGCCATCGGCGCGTCGTACGCCGGAAAAAACGCGTTGACCATTACCTCGGGTCCGGGGATGGCGCTTAAGACCGAATTTATGGGCTTGGCGGTGATGACCGAGACCCCGATGGTCATCGTGGATGTACAGCGCGGCGGGCCCAGCACCGGCCTTCCGACAAAGATCGAACAGGGCGATTTGCTCTCTTCGATATTCGCCACACCCGGGGACGCCCCGAAGGTCGTGATGGCGGTCAGCAACATTGAGGACTGCTTCTACGTTCTCGCCACGGCACGAAAGATTGCCGACGAGTTCCGCATGCTGGTCATTGTGTTGACCGATGCAAACCTCGCCACCGGCCAACAACTCTTCCCGCGCCCGACGGTCTCGGAAGACCTGTTCCCGCCGCCGCTGGACCTCAGTCCCGTTCCCAAGGGCTCCCTTCCTTTTGACTGGGACGAAAATACCGGCCTCTCCCGCCGGTTGATTCCGGGGCAGGCGAATGGAAACACAGTGGTCACGACGCTCAACCACTCCTCCGACGGAAAAGCCTGCTACGACTACGAGAGCAATCAACGCGCCCACACCATGCGCAGCCGCAAGCTCGCCGCCCTGCAGCGATCGCTGGCGACCCCCAAGATCTACGGTCCCGAGAAAGGAGACCTCCTGCTCGTGGGCTGGGGAAGCACGCGGGGAGCGATTGAAGAGGCTGTCGACCGCGCCCGAGGAATGGATTTGGAAGTCTCCTCGATCAATATTCAATTCATCAGTCCGCTGCCGCCGGGACTTAAAGAACTCTTCTCGAAGTTTAAGAAGGTGATGACAGTCGAACTGAATTACAGCGATCAGATCGGAGATCCCCAAATCACCGCCGAGAATCGCCGCTACAGTCAGTTGGCCTTTCTCCTGCGGGCGCACACACTGACCGACATCGAGTGTTTCTCCCGGGTCCCGGGACGCCCGTTCATGCCGTTTGAAATTGTGGATGCGATCAAAGAAGAACTCGGCCGCATCAACGGCACTAACGTAAACCACACGGAAGATGATAAGACGGTAAAAGCCGCCGGAAGGAGCCTCTAAGATGAGCAAATTCAATATCGACGAACTGATTGAGAAGGACTGCGCCGAGACGAAGCATGAGCTCTGTGATTACGAGTCCGCGGCCCCTCCGCGCTGGTGCAAAGGCTGCGGCGACTTCGGCGTCCTCACCTCTATCCAACGGGTCCTGCGCGACGACAACATTCAACCGGAAGATGTCGTCGCGGTTTCAGGCATCGGCTGTTCCAGCCGCTTGCCCCATTACCTCAAGACCTACGGTTTCCACGGGATTCACGGCCGTGCGCTTCCGATCTCAACGGGAGTCTCGCTTGCGCGTCCCGAACTAAAACTATTCACCATCATGGGAGACGGCGACTGCTTCAGTATCGGCGGAAACCACTGGCTCCATACCACCCGCTACAACATCAACGCGACGGTCCTGATTCTTGATAACGAGGTCTACGCGCTCACCAAAAAGCAGGCCTCCCCGACCACCAAGTCCGGCGTGCAAACCAACACGACTCCAACAGGAGCCTATCTCAAGCATCTCAATCCCCTCAGCATGATGATGGGCATGGCCAACATTTCCTTCTTGGCCCAAAGTGCGTCCTGGCTCTCGCTTCATCTTGAGGAGACCATTCGCAAAGCCTTCAAGCACGAAGGCATGTCCATTGTCCGCGTCCTTCAAACCTGCCCGACC